>NZ_JAMYMP010000011.1:0-189245 GCF_040318615.1 Mesorhizobium sp. M1078 | reverse complement strand
GACGTTACACTCCTTCCAAGGCACCTTGCTCTCCTTGCAAAGGGCCGAAAGTGTAACCCATGTCTCCGGAATGAACTGTCACCCATCTCTCGGGAAGGGCACTGAACATCAAGGGCTTGACTTCCTGGCGCCGCACCGACGGATTCCTGATTTCGGCCTGCCGGCTGTGCCGGCAAGCCTGCCCAACCGAGTTATGAACTTTCGGGGCGCACGGTCTCCACGCGCAGCGAGCCGGCTGGAAGCGGCTGCAGCAGTTCGGCTTCCGGCTTCGTCAGACTGAGCCAAGCCGCCCAATCGCCGGGCCGAAGCACCACGACCTGCCGACTGTGATAGGGCGCAATATCCGGTCCAGGCTCGGTTGTCAGCATGGTGAAGGTTGGCGGCTTGTTGCCGGCAGCTTCACGCCAAAGCCCTGCGATGGCCATGAACGGCGAGCCGTTGAGCGTGAAGCGATGCTTTGCCTTCGGATACTTCGTGCCCGTGAACTCGAAGAAGGCGGATGCCGGAACGAGGCAGCGTTTGCTGCCGGCGAATTGCCTGCCTTCGGAGCGGAAGTTGAACACTGGTCCGCCTTTCGGTCCGGCCGGTGGAAATCCGAACGTCATCGACGTCAGTTCGACAGCGCCGGTGTCGCCGGCGGCGCGCATGATCGGGGCCGGATCATTAATGTGGATGTCATCAACCTGCGGCAGGTCAAGTTCGGTCTGATGGGTCGGGATCTCGAGTGCCAGCGACTCCAGCATCCGGCAATATTCAGCCCAGAGAATATGCTGCTCATAGTCGTTGCACATGGAAGGCTCCCGACCGGTCTGCCAGTTTACGTTACGCAAACAAAGAGGCGATGGAAAGCCGTGGCCGTTCAACCCTCGCGGTCGCGCTCGACCAGGATATCGGCCTCGATCGCCGCGTTGACGAAGGGGGCGCGGGCAAAGCGCGGCTCTTTCAGGTCTTCGAGAACGCCGAGGCAGGCTTTGCGGGCGGCGACGTGATAGCCGCCTGTCTTCACGGGCCATCGGTTCATGAGGATGTCAGCGGCCTGCGCGACACGCTCCACCTTGTAGATCGTGTTTCTGGACCTGCCGAGCGCCACGCGAACCGGCTCATCGAAATGCTGATCTTGCATGCTTCCCCTCCCGAACGCGATCGCGACTCAATTCGGGGGAGGCAAGTTCGGTTCCACGGGAGCGATTTGCCAACGCAATAAACCCGCCTTCTGAAATCACTTTGCGCGCATCGGCCAAATGGCGGATTTGATTTGCTTGGTGATCCCGTCTGCCTAGGGCAAACTGCCTGCCGGGGCTGCAGGAGGAGAAATGCGAGCACGCGCAGCTACGATCGGCGATCTCGAAAGTGTCTTCCGCGATCTGTCCACGCGGATGTCGGACGAGTATGTGGCCGCCGGCAAGGACAGCAAGGTCGCCTACGACAATCTGATGATGAATTTGAAGGAAGGCCGGGCGCACGCGCTGGTCGACGGCGACAAGACGGTGGCGATCGTCGCCTGGCACGAGAACAGCGACGCCGCCGACACGCTGTTTGCCGCGCAGGAGGGTTTCTTCAGCGCCGCGACAGTCCGCTTCTGCAGGCGCCACATCCGCCACATTCAGGCGCTGGCCGGCAACCTTCCCATCCACTCGCGCAGCTGGCTGCAGCGGGCCGACGTCGGCAAATGGTTCCGTGTCATCGGTTATGTCGAACGCGGCCGAGAGAACGGCGCCACTGTGTTCGAATTGCCGCCGGCACGGGGAGCGTCAGCTGCGCGGGCTGCCTAGGGCTGCGCACCCGCGGATGCCATCACGGAAAAGCCCCCGCCAGGATGGCGATGGGCCAATATCGCCTGCAATGGGCTCATATCGGGGGCTCAGATGTCGGGGCTCAGATATCGGGCTGATCCAGCGCCTCGAAAATCACCCGTTCCAGCGGACCGAGATCCTCTTCGATCTCGCTGACCTCAAGGCCTAAATGCCGAGCATCCAGGGCAGCTCGCGTGGTTAGGGTTCGAGCCGTTGCCTTGTCGACAGGCAGTTCGCCCGGCAGGTGCTCGTGGATCCAGCCCTGCAGGAAATCAACGCCGCGCTCGCTCATCGATTTATCCCTTCCGTTATCTGGGGATCATTCCCCCAGAATGACCCCAGAAGCGACGATCTGAGCCGTCAGGCTGGTGAGCCTGCCTCGCTTCACGAGCGTCGGTTTTTCGTAGATTTTCTTCATGGCGGTGCCTTTCGCGACAAATCGCTCGTCGGCAACAACGTCCGTCGCGGGGCAGCGTTCCCTGGCCGGCTGTTGAGCCCGACCCCCTGACACATCGTATTTGAGAACAGCCCCGCTCCCGCGATCCGTGATGTTGATGCCGCGGCAGGTTGCGAAGCCAATGCGGGGCGTGGCATTTGTCGATGCCGATCATTGGGATGACAAGCAGGACATGGCACGGCCGCCAGACATCGTCCGACAACAGGCCGCGAGCGCAGGCGTCAGCCTGAACCGGGCGCTTTCCAAACTCGGCCTGTGTTCGCGCAAGCAGGCCGAGCTGCTGATCGCCGAAGGGCGCGTGCGGGTTGGCGGCAAGGTGGTGCGCGATCCGTCGCTGCGCGTCGATCTCGGCCGCGACCGCATCGCTGTCGACGGCGAGCAGATCGTCGGCGAGGCAAAAGTCTACCTGATGATCAATAAGCCGCGCGGACAGGTCACCACGCGCGATGACCCGCAGGATCGTGGCACCGTCTATGACTGCCTGGTGGATCTGGAGTTGCCTTTCGTGTCGCCGGTCGGCCGCCTCGACAAGGCCAGCGAAGGCCTGTTGCTGATGACCAACGACACGCGCTGGGCCAACGGCCTGCTCGATCCGGCCTCGCATGTCGCCAAGACCTATCATGTCCAGATCGGTACCGCGCCCGACGAAGCGATGCTGGCGCGCTTTCGCGACGGAGCGATCGTCGACGGCGAACTGCTGACCGCAAGTTCGATCGAACTGCTGCGCAGCGGCGGCCGCACTGCCTGGCTGGAAATCGTGCTCGACGAGGGCCGCAACCGCCAGATCCGCCGCCTGCTCGGGGCATTCGACATCGAGGTGCTGAGGCTGGTTCGGGTGGCGATCGGCGGTTTGCAGCTCGGCGAGCTCGCCAAGGGCAAGGCGCGGCATCTGACATCGGAGGAATTGGCGGTGCTCGCGCGTTAAGAGGCAGGCTTGCTGAGAACACTACTTCTGGTTCCACCTGCGTATCACCGGCTCGCTCAGATCGTGCTCATAGCCGAGGATGCTGAGGCTCGCGGTATCAAGCACGAAGTGCGCACCGCCTTCGGGTGGCAGACCGAGCCAGCGCGCGGCCAGCACGCGCAGGAAATGCGAGCTCGAAAACACCAGCACATTGCCCTCGATTGCCCGCAGTCCGGCGATGATCCTGTCGGCCCTGGCGCCGACATCCGCTGCCGACTCGCCGTCGGGACAGCCATCACGGAACAACTGCCAGCCGGGGCGCTGCACAAGAATCTCCTTGGTCTTTACGCCTTCGTAGGCGCCGTAATCCCATTCCTGCAGGTCCGGCTTCTTCACGGCAGTGGCGCCGAAACCGGCAAGCGTGCAGGTGCTGAAGGCGCGCTGCGACGGGCTCGACCACACCGCCTGGAAGGACAGATCCTTGAGCCTGTCCGCCACGCCGCGAGCCGCCGCCTCGCCCTTTGGCGTCAAAGGTATGTCGGTGCGGCCGGTGTGTTTTCCCGAAGCGCTCCACTCCGTCTCGCCGTGACGGACGAGGTAGATTTCGGGGTACGGATTGCTCATGCGCCGGCCTTTCGGTTTTACGTCCGCACCCTACCCGGGAGGGCCTGGCCAGCGCCAGCCGCGTGCAGGCGGAAAAGGAAAGGCCGCAACCGAATCGGCTGCGGCCTTGTGCTCAAACGTCAGTGCCCGGAGCGGTCAGGCGGGCTGCAGATCGCCCGACAGCGCCAGGTCGGCTTCCTCGGACAATGTGCCGGCCATGGCAGCGGCGAACTTGGTCTGGTCGAGTTCGCCTTCCCAGCGCGCCACGACGATCGTCGCCACTGCATTGCCGACGAAGTTGGTCAGCGCTCTGCATTCCGACATGAAGCGGTCGACGCCGAGGATCAGTGCCATGCCGGCGACCGGCACAGTAGGCACCACCGAGAGCGTGGCGGCCAGCGTGATAAAGCCGGCGCCGGTGATGCCGGCGGCACCCTTGGAGCTCAGCATGGCGACGAGCAGCAGCAGGATCTGGTCGCCATAGGTGAGCGGCGTGTCGGTCGCCTGGGCGATGAACAGCGCCGCCAGCGTCATGTAGATGTTGGTGCCGTCGAGGTTGAAGGAATAGCCGGTCGGGATGACCAGGCCGACCACCGAGCGGTTGCAGCCGGCGCGCTCCATCTTGGCCATCAGGCCGGGAAGAGCGGCTTCCGAGGACGAGGTGCCGAGCACCAGCAGCAGCTCTTCCTTGATGTAGCGGATCAAGGCGAGGATCGAGAAGCCGTTGTACCAAGCGACAGCGCCGAGCACGACCAGCACGAAGAGCAGCGACGTCAGGTAGAAGGTGCCGATCAGAAAGGCGAGGTTGGCAATCGCGCCGATGCCGTATTTGCCGACGGTGAAGGCCATGGCGCCGAAGGCGCCGATGGGGGCGGCCTTCATCAGGATGGCGACCAGGCGGAAAATAGGCGAGGTCAGCGCCTGCAGGAAATCGACGACCGGGCGGCCGCGCTCGCCGACCAGAGCGAGAGAGATGCCGAACAGTACCGAGAAGAACAGCACTTGCAGAATGTCGCCTTGCGCGAAGGCGCCGGTGATGGTGTCGGGGATGATGTTGAGCAGGAAGCCGACGATGGTCGTGTCATGCGCCTTCTCGGTGAAGGTGGCGACCTTCGAGGGGTCGAGCGTCGCCGCATTGATGTGCATGCCGGCGCCCGGTTGGACGACGTTGGAGACGACCATGCCGACGACCAGCGCCAGGGTCGAAAAGACCAGGAAATAGATCATCGCCTTGCCGGCGACGCGGCCAACCTTTTTCAGGTCGGAGACGCCGGCAATGCCGGTGGTCACCGTCAGGAAGATGACCGGCGCGATCACCATCTTGACCAGCTTGATGAAGGCATCGCCGAGCGGCTTCAGCGAAGCACCGAGTTCGGGATAGAAATGACCGAGCAGCACGCCGGCGGCGATCGCCGTCAGGACCTGCACGTAGAGATGACGGTAAAAGGGTAGCTTGCCGCGCGGTTCAGCGGCAGCGAATGCTGGCTGCATGACGTCCTCCATGGCGCCCCGATCGAAAGCTCGACCTCCCGGGGCAGTTGTTTTCCGCAGCCTGGCGACTGCTGTATTGGTCACTGCAACTGCCGTGCCAGACTGTGCGGCATACCGCAGCCATTGATTTTGTTGAGTATTCGTCCGATCGAGGCTGCTGCCGCTCAACGCAAGTGCGGACATCCGCATGACTGAATTGTGCTTTGTGCGAAATCATGCACAAATAGGGAATGTTGCAACGCCCTGCCGCGGTCCTGTCGCCGACGCCCGAGCAACTCGGCAAAAGCGCGCGTCGCGCCTGGCTGCTGTTTGCGGCGATCGCGCTGGTGATCGTTGCCACGGCGCTCACCGGCGCCGGCTTCTACGCGCGCCGCGCCGAGGTCGCGGCACTGGCGGCGCAAGGCCGCACCGATGCCAATCTGAAGGTAGCGTTGCTGCGCGCCGTGCTGGAAAGCCCGCGGGCGCTGCCGCTGCTCTTGTCCGAGGACCAGCAGGTGCATGACGCCCTGCAGAACAAGGGCGCTGTCACGATCGACGTGCTCAACCGCAAGCTCGAAGGGCTGGTCTCCGGCACCAAGGCTTCGGTGCTTTACGTCACCGGCGTCGACGGGTTTGCGATCGCCTCCAGCAACTGGCGCGAAACAACCAGCTTCGTCGGCAACGACTATGGCTTCCGCGCCTATTTCTCCGGCGCCATGCAATCGGGAACGGCCGAATATTTTGCGCTGGGCAACACCAGCAAGCGCCCCGGCCTCTACATTTCGCGTCGCGTCGGCAATGCGGCGGCACCGCTCGGCGTCGTCGTCGTCAAGATGGAATTCGACCAGCTTGAAGCCGACTGGCATGAGGCCAACCGGCCGGCCTATGTCAGCGACGACCACGGCGTCGTGCTGATCACCAGCGTGCCGTCCTGGCGCTTCATGACCACCGCGCCGCTGGCCGGCCCGGTGGCTGCCGCCATCCGGAGCAGCCAGCAATTCGGCAACGCGCCGCTGATCCCCTTGCCGATCACACGCCCCGAGGCATTGAGCCCTGACGTGTCGATGGTGCATGCGATAACACCGGGCGGCAGCGATGCCGAATATCTCAGGCTTTCGACACTGGTCCAATCGACGCCATGGCGGCTCGATTATCTCGTGCCGGTCGAAGCGCCGATCGCGGCTGCGGTGCGTGAGATGCGGCTGCTGGCGCTGGGCGTCGTGGTGCCGTTGCTGGCGCTGGCCGGCTACCTCCTGTGGCGCCGTCAGTCGGCGCAGATGCGCATCGCCGCCGAACAGGCAGCGCGCATCGAGCTCGAGCGCCGCGTCGTCGAGCGTACGCATGACCTCAGCCTGGCTCGCGACCGGCTGCAGGCCGAGATCACCGATCACCGCAGCACCGAAGCCAAGCTGCAGGTCATGCAGCAGGAATTGGTGCAGGCCAACCGTCTTGCTACCCTCGGCCAGGTTGCCGCCGGCGTCGCGCATGAGATCAACCAGCCGGTGGCGACCATCCGCGCCTATGCCGACAATGCGCGTGTGTTCCTGGAGCGCAAGCAGACCGCCTCGGCCGAGGAGAACCTTGGAGCGATTGCCGCGCTGACCGAGCGCATCGGCGGCATCACCGAAGAGTTGAAGGTCTTTGCCCGCAAGGGGCGCACGGCAGCCGAACCGGTCGAACTGCGCGGCGTCATCGAGGGCGCCGTGGTGCTGCTCAGAAGCCGCTTTGCCGGCCGGCTGGACGCGCTCGATATCACGCTGCCGCCGGTAACGCTCAAGGTGATGGGCAACCGGCTGCGGCTCGAACAGGTGCTGATCAACCTGTTCCAGAATGCGCTGGAAGCGCTGGACGGGCGCGACGGCGCCAGGGTGCAGGTGTCGGCCCAGGAGACGGCCGACAGCGTGGCGCTTGCCGTCGCCGACAATGGGCCGGGCATTTCGCCTGCCATCCTCAAGTCATTGTTCACGCCGTTCAACACCTCGAAGGAAAAAGGCCTGGGGCTCGGCCTCGTCATCTCGCAGGACATCGTCGCCGATTATGGCGGGCGCATCGAGGTGGCGAGCGGCCAGGCCGGCACGCGCTTTACCATTCACCTCGCCAGGGCAGCATGATGGACACCGCACCGGTCGTATTGATCGACGACGACAGCGAATTGCTGAGGGCCACTCGGCAGACGCTGGAACTCGCTGGTTTTTCCGTCTCGGCCTTTGCGGTGGCGGCCGAGGCGCTGGCCGGGCTCGACGCCAATTTTCCCGGCGTGGTGGTGTCCGACATCCGCATGCCCGGCATTGACGGCCTGCAGCTCTTCGACCGCGTCTTGCAGCTTGATGCCGACATTCCGGTCATCCTGGTCACCGGGCATGGCGACATCGCGGTTGCGGTCAAGGCGATCAAGGATGGCGCCTACGACTTCATCACCAAGCCTTTCGACGCCAACCGGCTGGCGCAAAGTGTGGCACGGGCGGCGGAAAAGCGCCGGCTGGTGATGGAGAACCGCGCCTTGCGCGAAAGCGCCGAACAGGCGCAGGACGGCCTGCCGCTTATCGGGCAGACGCCGGCGATGGAGCGGCTGCGCCGCACGCTGCGGCAAATCGCCGACACCGATGTCGACGTTCTGGTGACCGGCGAGACCGGCTCAGGCAAGGAGGTGGTGGCGGGCCTGCTGCATCGCTGGAGCCGCCGCGCCAAGGGCAATTTCGTGGCGCTGAATTGCGGCACGCTGCCGGATACGGTGATCGAAAGCGAACTGTTCGGCCATGAGGCCGGCGCCTTCACCGGCGCACAGAAGAAGCGCATCGGCCGCATCGAGCATTCGAGCGGCGGCACGCTGTTTCTCGACGAGATCGAAAGCATGCCGGCCTCGACCCAGGTGCAGATGCTGCGGGTGCTGGAAATGCGCGAGGTGACGCCGCTCGGCACCAATGAAATCCGGCCGGTCGACCTGCGCGTCGTCGCCGCCGCCAAGGTCGATCTCGGCGACGCCAGCCGGCGCGGCGCCTTCCGCGAGGATCTCTACTACCGGCTCAATGTGGTGACGATCTCGATCCCGCCGCTGCGCGAACGCCGCGACGACGTCGCCCTGCTGTTCTTCTACTTCGCCGAGCGTGCAGCCGCCCGCTTCCGCCGGCAAATGCCAGCCGTGCCTGCCTCAGTGCACCGCCATCTGAGCCAGCACGACTGGCCGGGCAATGTGCGTGAACTCGCGCATTTCGCCGAGCGTTTCGTGCTTGGACTGGAGGAAGCGGCGCAAGCGCCACCTTCCGCATCGGCGGAGCCGGATGACGCCAGTTCATTGCCGGAACGGCTGGAACGCTATGAGGCCGATGTCATCCGCGAGGCACTTGGCCGCAATGACGGCGATGTCCGGCGCACGATCGAAGCGCTCGGCATTCCGCGCAAGACCTTCTACGACAAGCTGCAGCGGCACGGCATCGTGCGCAGCGATTTTTCCAGGTAATTCATTTTCCAGGCAATTCAGGCGTGTGGAAACCAAAGCAGGGTAGATTTTGTGAACCGGCGCAAAAAAACCGTGGCAAGTCGGCATCAGAAAGTGATGAAGACCGCATCGGCGGCCTTCGGCAAGGCGCGATCCGGTTGCGCTTGGCGGATGTTGATGATTTGTTGCCGGTCAGCGGAGAATGAATGATGCGAGAACCTGTCGGTCAAGATGAATATGGATCGACCAACCCGTTCGATCCGGACGATCTGACGAATTTGAACGCGATCGGCCCGGCCATGGGCGGCGGCAACGACTTCGAGAAATACGCCGTTGCCGTGATCATCGTCTTCGGCGCGCTGATCATTGGCGGGCTGATGGCCGCTTCCATGACCTTTGGTCACCGGAACGGCTTCCTGTTTGCGCTTGGCGGCGCAACCGCGGCCTGGATATCGGGCAATGCGCTGCTCCTCGACCGTCCCCGCATCTACGCGGCGTTCGTCGTGATCGCGGCGCTGATGCTCGTCGGGTCGACGCTTACGCTCGTCCTCTGATCAATCTCTTGTTTTGATCAGTAGCCAATCGCCTCGCCGGATGCGGCGCGGCTGTCGATGGCGCCGTTGTAGCGGGCGGCGCCGCCCTTCTCGATTTCCGCCAGGCTCTTGCCGCCGACAAGAATGCCGGCCGCCTGACCCCAGGTAGAATCCGCGAGATCGAGGTGGTAGCCCATGCCGGCCAGCAGTTTTTCAGTGTCGGGCGACAGGCCGAACGGTTCGACATAGATCGTGTCGGGCAGCCATTGATGGTGGATGCGCGATGCGTCGATCGCCTCCTGGATGTTCATGCCGTGGTCGATGACGTTGACGATGGCTTCCAGCGTGATGGTGATGATGCGCGAGCCGCCGGGGCTGCCGATAACCATGAACGGCTTGCCGTCCTTGGCGACGATGGTCGGGCTCATCGAAGACAGCGGCGTCTTCTTCGGCTGGATGGCATTCGCCTCTCCCTGGACGAGACCGTAGAGGTTGGGCACGCCGGGCTTCTGGGTGAAATCATCCATCTCGTTGTTGAGCAGGATGCCGGTGCCGTCGGCGACCACGCCGGCGCCGAACGAACCGTTCAGCGTATAGGTGACCGCGACCGCATTGCCGTCATCGTCGATGATTGAATAGTGCGTCGTTTCCTTCGACTCGCCGAAGCCCTTCGGCATCAAATCCTGCGAGACGCCGGCGCGGAACGGGTCGATCTTGTCGCGGATCTCCTTGGCGTAACCCTTGTCGAGCAGTTTCGAGACCGGATTGTCGACGAAATCGGGATCGCCGAGCGCCGAGTTGCGGTCCACATAGGCGTAGCGCATCGCCTCGACCATGACATGCACCGTCTCGGCCGAGCGGGCGCCGAGATAAGACAGCGGGTAGCCCTCCAGCACGTTGAGGATTTCGCAGATGATGACGCCGCCGGAGCTTGGCGGCGGCGAGGACGTGATCTCATAGCCCCGATAGGTGCAGCTCACCGGTTGCAGCTCGCGTACCTTATATTGCTCGAAGTCTGAGTTGGCCAGAATGCCGCCCTTGGCGCCGCTCGCCTTGACGATGGCGTCGGCGATGGCGCCTTTGTAGAAGGCGTCGGCGCCTTTTTCGGAGATGGCGGCGAGCGAGGCTGCAAGATCGGGCTGGAGGAGACGCTCGCCGGCGCCATAGGGTTTGCCGTCCGGCTTCAGGAAGATGGCGGCGGCGGCAGGGTCCTTCGCCAGCCGTGCGGCATTGCTTGCGAATGAAGCAGCGTCGCCCTGGTCGAGGATGAAGCCATCCTTGGCATAGGCAATTGCCGGCGCCATCAAATCCTGGCGTGGCAGCGTGCCATATTTTTCACGAGCCATCTCGAACCCTGCCACGGAACCCGGTACGCCGACCGCGAGGTAGCCATCAAGGCTGGCGCCCTTCACCGGATTGCCGTCCTTGTCGAGATACATGGTCTTGGTTGCCGCCAGCGGCGCGCGCTCGCGGAAATCGAGGAAGGTCGATTTGCCGTCCTTGAAGCGGATGGTCATGAACCCGCCACCGCCGATATTGCCGGCATTAGGGTAGACGACGGCGAGCGCATAGCCGACGGCGACCGCCGCATCGACGGCATTGCCGCCTTTCTTCAGCACCTCGACGCCGGCTTCCGACGCCAGATGCTGGGCGGTGACGACCATGCCGTGCTCGCCCTTCGCAGGTTGAGGCGATGCGGCATGGAGCGCGCCGGATGGCGCGAGCGCAATTGCGAGCGAAAGGGTGACGCCAATCAGCGTCCGGCGGGTCAAGGGCATGGCGGTGCTCCAAGTGCGGTGTGCCTAGAAGAGCTACATGGAGCGGCCGAGTCCATCATCAATATGAGCGAACACATATTGGTGTTCGCCTGCCGGCAGAGGCAAGCTAATCTCCCCCCGTGGTGGAGATTAGCCAATCTCAAACAATCCCGCCTGACCCGCCCACAACCGCCGGCCGTTCCGCCGCGACCTTCGCCCGGTAGCCCGCCGCGCGATATGCGGCGACTGGATCAATGGCGCCGCCTGTGTTCAGCCGCGCCATGGCAAGGATCGGCTCGACATCGGTGCGGTAGGCAGCTTTTAGCGTCTGCGTCGCCATCAGCGCATCATTGCCGTCTTGGAAACCCTCGAGCGCCTTGCGGTCGACCAGCAGCGCCTGCGCATAGGCGCGCTGCACCTCGACTGCCGACAGCATCAGGCTTTCGATCGGGTCGGTGACGTTGTGGCTCTGGTCGAGCATGTGAGCGGGATCGAAACCCTCGGCGCCGGAAAGCTCGGCATCAACCAGTTCGTTGAAGACCAGGAACAGCCGATAGGGATCGATCGAGCCGGCATCGAGATCGTCGTCGCCATACTTCGAATCGTTGAAATGGAAGCCGCCGAGTTTCTTGAACTGGATCAGCCGCGACACGATCATCTCGATGTTGACATTGGGCGCATGGTGGCCCAGGTCGACCAGGCAGTAGGCCTTGTTGCCCAGCTCCTTGGATATGAGGTAGTTAGTGCCCCAGTCCTGCACGACCGTCGAATAGAAGGCCGGCTCGTACATTTTGTGTTCGGTGAACAGCTTCCAGTCGGCGGGCAGTCCGGCATAGATCTCCTTCATGGCGTCGAGATAGCGCTCGAAGGCTTTGGCGAAATTGACCTGGCCGGGGAAATTCGAGCCGTCGCCGATCCACACTGTCAGCGCCCTGGACCCCAGCGTCTTGCCGATCTCGATGCATTCGAGATTATGCTCGACGGCCTGGCGGCGCGTGCCGGCATCGGCATGCGAAAGCGAGCCGAATTTGTAGGAGAGCGTCTGATCCCTGGCATCCGAAAAGGTGTTGGAGTTCATGGCGTCGAAGCCGAGGCCGAAGCGCGAGGCGGCCTGCTTCAGCCGGTTCGGATCGGCCTTGTCCCACGGGATGTGCAACGAGACGGTCGGTGTCGCCTGCGTCAGCTGGCTGATGACGGCGCAGTCCTCGATCTTGTCGAAAATGTCGCGCGGCTCGCCGGCGCCGGGAAAGCGGGCAAAGCGTGTGCCGCCGGTGCCGACGCCCCAGGACGGAATGGCGACGGCGAATTTCTCGACCTTGCCGCGGATGGCGTCGATGGCGATGCCGCGACGGTCGAGGCGTTCCCCGAGCGAGGCGTAGTCGCGTTCGAGGTCGGGTTTGCGCTGGGCGTTGTGGCTGGAGACGAGATCGGCGGCGATGATGGTTTCGGACAAGTGCTATTCCTCCCAATGCGTTCAGTCAGCGCTGCCCCTCATCCGGCCCTTCGGGCCACCTTCTCCCCGTATAGTGACGGGGAGAAGAGAAGCGCTCCGCCCTTAACTCAGCGCGTAAAGCTCTGCGCGTTGCCGGCGTCGACGTTGATGATGTTGCCGGTGGATTTGGCCGACATGTCGGACGCCAGGAAATAAATCGCTTCGGCAATGTCTTCCGGAAGCACCGAGCGCTTCAGCATCGAGCGCGAGCGGTAGTGCTCTTCGAGGTCGTCGGTCGACATCTTGTAGGCGGCGGCGCGCTGTTCCTTCCACTCGCCGGTCCAGATCTTCGAACCGCGCAACACGGCGTCCGGATTGACGACGTTGACGCGGATCTGGGCTTCCGCGCCTTCCAGCGCCAGGCAGCGGGCGAGATGGATTTCGGCCGCCTTGGCGGTGCAATAGGCGGCGGCGTTGGGTGACGCGGCAAGGCCGTTCTTGGAGGCGACGAAGACGACATTGCCGCCGATCTTCTGGGCGCGAAACAGCCGGAAGGCTTCGCGCGAGACCAGGAAATAGCCGGTCGACAATATGTCCATGTTCTTGTTCCACAGCGCCAGCGTCGTCTCCTCGATCGGCGCCGAGGAGGCGAGGCCTGCGTTGGAGACGAGAATATCAATGCCGCCGAACTCGACGGCTGTCTGGGCGAAGCCGGAAATCACCTGCTCCTCCGCGGTGACGTTGATCAGCACCGGCCGGACGAAGTCCTTGCCATAGGCTTTCGCCAGTTCGTCATTGGCGCTGGCAAGTGCGGCCTCGTCGATATCGGCCAGCACCACGCAGGCGCCTTCGCGCAGCAGCCGGCTGGCGGTGGCGCGGCCGATGCCGCCGGCGCCGCCGGTGACCAGCGCGATTTGGCCGGCGAGCGACTTCGGCTTCGGCATGCGCTGCAGCTTCAAATCCTCGAGCAGCCAGTATTCGATGTCGAAGGCCTCCTGCGCCGGCAGGCCGACATAGGACGAGACGGTCGAGGCTCCGCGCATGACGTTGATGGCGTTGACGTAGAATTCGCCAGAGATGCGGGCGGTGGCCTTGTCGCCGGCGAAGGTGAACATGCCGACGCCGGGCATCAGGTAGACCACGGCATTGGGGTCGCGGATCGGGGGCGAGTCCGGATGCTTGCAGCTGTCGTAATAGGCCTGGTAGCCGACACGGTACTCAGCAATATCGTCGGCGAGGCGCGCAATCACGGCTTCGACGTCGGGCTTCGCTGGGTCGAACTCGATAACCAGCGGGCGGATTTTTGTGCGCAGGAAATGATCCGGGCATGAGGTACCGAGTGCCGCCAGCGGGCGCAAATCCCTGGAGTTGACGAATTCGAGCACAGCGGCGGAATCGTCGAAATGGCCGAGCTTGTGGCTCTTCTCCGAAATCAGGCCGCGGATCCTCGGCATCAGTCTCGCCGCGATGGCGCGGCGCTCAGCGGCGTCTAGCGATTTGACGACTTCGCCGCCGAAGATGGCGAGACCCTCGGAGCGGCGCTCGAACCATTCGATCGCCTGGTTGATGACCGAGATCGTCGTCTCATAGCACTCCTTGGGTGTGTCGCCCCAGGTGAACAAGCCGTGGCTTTCGAGGATGACGCCCTTGGCCTCGGGGTGTTCGACGCAGAATTTCTCCAGCCAGAGGCCAAGTTCGAAGCCCGGCCGCTTCCACGGCAGCCAGCCGATGGCGTCACCGAATATCTCCTTGGTCAACGCCTTGGAATCCTTGGCCGCGGCAATCGCGATAATGGCATCGGGATGCATGTGATCGACGAACGGCTTCGGCACATAGGCGTGCAGCGGCGTGTCGATCGAGGCCGCGCGCGGGTTGAGATTGAAGGTGCAGTGGGGAAGATAGCCCACCATCTCGTCCTCATGCGCGACGCCGCGATAAAGGCCTTTCAGCGCCTGCAGTTTGTCCATGTAAAGCGTGGCGAAACCGTCCAGCTTGATCGAGGCGCTGTCGCCGCCCGAGCCCTTGACCCATAGCACTTCGACTTCGGCGCCGGAGAGCGGGTCCTTCTGCCGGATCTTGGACGAGGTGTTGCCGCCGCCATAATTGGTGACACGCTTGTCGGAGCCGAGCGTGTTGGAGCGATAGACCAGAAGCTCAGGCTCGCTCAGCCCCTTGGCTTTAGCATCGTCCCAAAGGTTGGCAAGGCGCGAGCCGGAGCGCTTGTCGAGCATGATTATCCTCCCTGGACGCAAAAGGCGCGGTCCATTTTGCCGGAAATGTCTACGCAAGCATCTCGGTTGTCAATCATAAACGATCAAGATCGATCATATTGCACTGCACAATGAAATTATATGAGCGGAAATGATTGACACTGGTGGTTTTCTAGTGCCTCATGACCATGCAGGGAGGAACCATGCACGAAAAAGAGCGCCACAGGATCATTCTGTCCGCCGTCCAGGAAAAGCCTGTGGTGACGGTGCAGGAGATGGTCGACCTGACGGACTCCTCCGAGGCGACGATCCGGCGCGATATCGCGGCTCTTCATGTGCAAAAGCGCCTGCGTCGCGTGCGTGGCGGCGCCGAGGCGATCTCGCCACCGCAGTTCATCGGCCTCGCCGGCCGGCCCTTTTCCGTCAACGAAACGCTTAACGCTTCGCAGAAGCGCGCGATTGCGCGCGAAGCGGTGGAGCTGTGCAAGGACGGCGAACCGATCATCATCAATGGCGGCACCACCACCTTCCAGATGGTGCATTTCCTGACCGGACGCCGCATGCCGATCTTCACCAATTCGTTCCCCATCGCCGAGCACCTGCTCAAGCATTCGAAGAACACCGTCATGCTGTCGGGCGGCACCATCTACCGCGAGCAGAACATCATCCTCTCGCCCTTCGACAATGACGTGACGCGTAATTTCTACGCGCGCCGCATGTTCATGGGCGCTCAAGGGCTCGGGCCGCTTGGCCTGATGGAAGGCGACCCGCTGCTGATCCAGGCGGAGCAGAAACTGATCGACCAGGCCGACGAACTGGTGGTGCTGGTCGACTCATCGAAATTCCGCCAGCGCTCGAGCCTGATCCTGTGCGGGCTCAAGCGCATCGCCACCGTCATCACCGATGACGGCATCGAGGATCGCGAAGCCAACATGCTGGAGGCCGCGGGTGTGACGCTGATCGTCGCCCGCAAGTCGGCAAAGGAAGAATCCTCGCTGCAGGCCTGAGGCCAACCGCAGCGACGATGGAATGCAACGCTCAAGGGAGGAAATACGATGAGCTTTCTGAAGAAATTGATGGTGACGGCCGCGTTCTCGGCCGCCATGTTCGTGAATGCCGCCTATGCCGAGAACGTCAAGATCGCGTTGGTGGTGAAGTCGCTCGGCAACGGCTTCTTCGACGCCGCCAATAAGGGCGCCGAAGAGGCGGCCAAGGAACTCGGCGATGTCGACATCATCTACACCGGCCCGACCAAGGCGACCGCCGAAGCGCAGATCGAAGTGGTCAATTCGCTGATCGCGCAGAAGGTCAACGCCATTGCGATTTCGGCCAATGACGCCGACGCGCTGGTGCCGGTGCTGAAGAAGGCCATGGAGCGCGGCATCACCGTCATCTCGTGGGATTCGGGCGTCGCCAAGGAAGGCCGCCAGCTGCATCTCAACCCGTCCGACACCGGCCTGATCGGCGAGACCATCATCAAGCTGGCCGCCGACTATCTGCCGGAAGGCGGCGAAGTCGCCATTCTGTCGGCTTCGTCGACCGCGACCAACCAGAACGCCTGGATCGACGCGGCCAAGAAGATCCTGCCGGAGAAATTCCCCAAGATCAAACTCGTCGCCACCGTCTACGGCGATGACGATTCGGCCAAGAGCACCGACGAAGCCAAGGGCCTGCTGAAATCCTATCCGAACCTCAAGGCGATCATCGCGCCGACCACCGTCGGCGTCGTTGCCGCTGCCCAGGTCGTCACCGACGCGAACCTGATCGGCAAGGTCAATGTCACGGGTCTGGCGCTGCCGTCGGAGTTCAAGAAGTTCATCGACAACGGTTCCAGCCAGGCGGTTGCCCTCTGGAATCCGATCGACCTCGGCTACTCCGCCGTCTACCTCGCTCATGATCTGGCGGTGAAGAAGGAAGAGGCAAAGCCGGGCGCAACGCTGTCGATCGGCCGCGTCGGCAAGGTCACGCTCGATGACAGCAACTCGGCTGCGATGGCTCCGCCCTTCCAGTTCGACAAGTCCAACATCGAAAAGTTCTCCAAGATCTATTGATCTCGGACGTCTCGGACCAAGCGCGGCGGGACCAAAATCCCGCCGCGACTTTAAACGGACCTTGTTTCAGGGCTTGATACGGATATGGACACGACAGCCCAGCACGGCATTGCGAAGGAGGAGCCCACGGGTCCTGCCCCGCGCCTGACGCTGTCCGGCGTCTCCAAAAGCTTTCCCGGCGTGCGCGCGCTGCACAATGTCAGCCTGTCGCTTTACCCCGGCCAGGTTACGGCGCTGATCGGTGAAAACGGTGCCGGCAAGTCGACGCTGGTCAAGATCATGACCGGCATCTACCAGCCCGACGCCGGCACGATCAGCATTGACGGCCAGTCCGTCACCCTGCCCAGCGCGCATGCCGCCTTCGGCCACGGCGTCACCGCCATTCATCAGGAAACCGTGCTGTTCGACGATCTGAGCGTCGCCGAAAACATTTTTCTCGGCCATGCGCCGCGCACGCGGCTAGGCACCATCGACTGGCGCACCATGCGAAAACACGCGCGCGAAGTGCTCGACACCATGCATGCCGGCCATATCAACGCCGATGCGCGGCTGAAAGACCTCGGCATCGCCAACAAGCATCTGGTAGCGGTTGCTCGCGCGATGTCGATCGATGCGCAGATCGTCATCATGGATGAGCCGACCGCAGCCCTTTCGATGAAGGAGATCGAGGAGCTTTTCCTGCTGATCGAATTCCTCAAGGAGGAAGGCAAGGCGATCCTGTTCATCAGCCACAAGTTCGACGAGATCTATCGGATCGCCGATCGCTACACCGTGTTCCGCGACGGCGAGATGGTTGGCGAGGGCCTTATAAAGGATGCCGGCCAGAGCCAGATCGTGCGCATGATGGTCGGCCGCTCGGTCGACCACATCTTCCCGCAACGCAAGGCCGAGATCGGCGCGCCGGTGCTGTCTGTATCCGGCCTGTCGCACCCGACCGAATTCAGCGATATCGGCTTCGAGCTGCACGAGGGCGAGATCCTCGGTTTCTATGGCCTGGTCGGCGCCGGGCGGTCAGAGGTGATGCAGGCGATTTCAGGCATCACCCGCATATCGGGCGGCACGATCACGCTGGAAGGCAAGGTGATCACGCCGAAATCGGCGGCGGATTCCATCGAAGCCGGCATCGTCTACGTGCCGGAGGAGCGCGGCAAGCAGGGCGTGGTGATCGGCCTGCCGATCTTCCAAAACGTCTCGCTTCCCTCGCTCAAGCGCACCTCCAAATCCGGCCTGCTGCGATTGTCGGACGAATTCGCGCTCGCCCGCTCCTACACCGAGCGGCTAGACCTGCGCGCCTCGTCGCTGAGCCAGGATGTCGGCACGCTGTCGGGCGGCAACCAACAGAAGATCGTCATCGCCAAATGGCTGGCGACAGCGCCCAAGGTGATCATCCTGGATGAGCCGACCAAGGGCATCGACATCGGCTCCAAGGCCGCCGTGCACGGCTTCATGGCGGAGCTCGTCGCGCAGGGCCTGTCGGTGATCATGGTGTCGTCGGAACTGCCGGAGATTCTGGGCATGTCCGACCGCGTCGTCGTCATGCGCGAAGGGCTGGTTGCGGCGGTCTACGATAATAAGGGGCTGGACGCCGAAACGCTGGTCCGGACGGCAGCGGGGATCGCGGCATGAAGGCTCTCCTTAAATACCGCGAGATCTGGCTGGCAGCGGCGATCGTCGTTTTGATTGCTGTGATCTCGACGCGTTTCCCGGCCTTTGCCGACCCCGGCAATCTCGCCCAGGTGTTCAACGACACCTCGATCCTGATGATCCTGGCGCTGGGACAGATGGTCGTCATCCTGACCCGCTCGATCGACCTGTCGATGGCCTCCAACCTGTGCTTCACCGGCATGGTGGTGGCGATGCTGAACGCCGCGCATCCGGCCATCCCGATCCCGCTGCTGATCGTCATTGCGCTGGCCGTCGGACTGGTGCTCGGCGCCATCAACGGCCTGCTGGTGTGGCGGCTGAACATCCCTTCGATCGTGGTGACATTGGGCACGCTCACCATCTATCGCGGCGCCACCTTCGTCCTGTCCGGCGGCGCATGGGTCAATGCCGACAAGATGAGTCCTGAGTTCATCGGCTTCCAGCGCGCAGCTTTCCTGGGCATTCCGGTTCTGTCCTGGATCGCCATACTGGTCATCGCGCTGTTCTTCGTGGTGATGACGCGAACCGCGCTTGGCCGTTCGATCTATGCCATCGGCGTCAACCCGACGGCGTCGGTCTATGCCGGCATCGATGTCGGCCGAACCAAATTCATCGTCTTCTGCATTTCCGGCATGATCGGCGGGCTCGCCGGTTATCTCTGGATTTCTCGTTATGTCATCGCCTCGGTCGAGGTCGCCAACGGCTATGAACTCAACATCATCGCCGCCTGCGTCATCGGCGGCATTTCGATTGCCGGCGGCATCGGCTCGGTCGGGGGCGCGGTGTTAGGGGCGCTGTTCCTCGGCATCATTTCCAACGCGCTGCCCGTCATCAACATCTCGCCCTTCTGGCAGATGGCGATTTCAGGCAGCGCCATCATCCTGGCCGTCGTGCTCAACGCGCGTGGCGAACGTCAGCAGGGGCGGATCATTCTGAGGAAGGCGGAGGCGGCATGACCGACACCCCCGCCCCGCGCCACATTCCCGACCGGCTCGACAAGCCGCTCTCCTCGGCGATCTTTTCCTGGGAAGCGCTGCTGGTCGTCGTGGCGGTCGCCATCTTCGCCATCAACAGCTTCGCATCGCCCTATTTCCTCGATGCCTATTCGCTGTCGGACCTGACCTTCAATTTCACCGAGAAAGGCCTGATCGCCTTCGCCATGGCGCTGCTGATCATTTCGGGCGAGATCGACCTGTCGGTCGCCGCCATCATCGCGCTCGCCTCGACCATGATGGGCATGGCGGTACAGGCCGGCGCCGACACGCCGGTGCTGGTGGCTATCGGCATCGTCGTCGGGCTCGGTTGCGGCGCCTTCAACGGCCTGTTGGTGACGAGGCTCGGCCTGCCGTCCATCGTCGTTACCATCGGCACGATGAGCCTGTTTCGCGGCATTGCCTTCATCATCCTCGGTGACCAGGCCTACAAGGGCTATCCCGAGAGTTTTGCTTTCTTCGGCCAGGGCTATGTCTGGTGGGTGGTGTCGTTCGAACTGGTGCTCTTCCTCATCGCGGCCGTCGCCTACTGGTTCCTGCTGCATCGCACCAGCTTCGGCCGCCGTGTCTTTGCCACCGGCAACAATCCGGTCGCGGCACAGTTTTCCGGCGTTCGCGTCGGCCGCATCAAATTCATCCTGTTTTGCCTGACAGGGCTGATGGCCGGCATCGCCTCGGTGCTGATCACCTCGCGGCTCGGCTCGACGCGACCGTCCATCGCGCAGGGTTACGAGCTTGAGGTCATCACCATGGTGGTGCTGGGCGGCGTCAGCATTCTGGGTGGCTCCGGCAGCATTGTTGGCGTCGTGCTCGCCGCCTTTATCATGGGGCTGGTGACCTTCGGCCTCGGCCTGCTCAACGTGCCCGGCATCGTCATGTCGATCTTCATCGGCCTGCTCTTGATCTTCGTCATCGCGCTGCCGATCGTCTGGCGACAGCTGCGTGGTAACAGCTGATGCCTGAGAAATACGCCTTCAAGATGCAGCTCAAACCCGGCATGAAAGCCGAGTACAAAAAGCGCCACGATGAGATCTGGCCGTCGCTGGTGGCGCTGCTGAGAGAGGCCGGCGTCGCCGATTATTCGATCCATCTCGATGAAGACACCAACATCCTGTTCGGCGTGCTGTGGCGGCGCGACGACCATGGCATGGCCGACCTGCCGAAGCATCCGGTGATGCAGCGCTGGTGGGCGCACATGGCCGACATCATGGAGACCAGGCCGGACAACCAACCGGTGGCCATCCCCCTGGAAACAATGTTCCATATGGCATGAGTGCGCTGCGCCACATCGCCGTCATCGACATCGGCAAGACCAACGCCAAGGTGGCGCTGGTCGATCTCGTCACGCTGAGCGAGGTGGGGTTGCGCCGCATGGCGAACGCGCCGCTGCGACAAGCGCCCTATCCGCATCACGATGTCGAGGCGCTGTGGACGTTTATCCTCAACAGCCTTGCCAGCCTCGACCGCGAACAGCGTATCGACGCGATTTCGATCACCACGCATGGTGCGACCGGCGTGCTGGTCGACGCCTCGGGCGAGCTGGTGCTGCCTGTCCTAGACTATGAGTTCGATGGCCCCGACAGGTTGGCGGCGGAGTATGATGCTGTTCGTCCGCCCTTCGCCGAAACCGGTACACCGCGCCTGCCGGTCGGTCTCAATCTCGGCGCGCAATTCTTCTGGCTTGAGAAGCGTTTCCCCACCGAATTCGCCAAGGCCGCCGCGATGCTGATGTATCCGCAATACTGGGCGCTGCGCCTGACCGGCGTTGCCGCCAACGAGGTGACCTCGCTCGGCTGCCACACCGATCTGTGGAGCCCTTGGGAGGCGGACTTTTCCTCGATGGTCGACAGGCTGGATTGGCGCAGGCTGATGGCGCCGGTGCGGCCGGCCAGGGACCAGCTCGGCCCGATCCTGCCGGCGCTTGCCGCGCGCACCGGGCTCGATCCGCAGACCCCGGTATTCTGTGGCCTGCACGATTCCAACGCCTCCCTATTGCCGCATCTTCTGTCCGACGAGCCGCCCTTCTCGGTCGTCTCGACCGGCACCTGGGTGGTATCGATGGCGGTCGGCGGCAGAGAGATTGCGCTCGATGCTGCGCGCGACACGCTGGTCAATGTCAGCGCGCTTGGCGCTCCCGTCCCCTCGGCGCGGTTCATGGGTGGCCGCGAGTTTTCCCAGCTGACCAAGGACAAGCCGCAGGACTGCAGCGGCAGCGAGGTGCTGGCCGTTCTGACCGGAAAAATGCTGCTTTTACCTTCTACGCAGCAGGGATCGGGACCGTTCCCGCACCATGCCGCGGAATGGCTTGATGCCGACGGCATCAGCAAAGGCGAGCGGTTCGCCGCCATTTCCTTCTATCTGGCACTGGTGACGGCGACCTGCCTCGAGCTGATCGGCGCCGACGGCCCGACCACCGTGGAAGGACCGTTTGCTCGCAACCGGCTCTTTGTCGGCATGCTGGCGGCAGCGACCGCGCGCATCGTCATCGCCTCCGAGGCGGCCACCGGCACCAGCATCGGCGCGGCACTGCTCGCATCCGATCAGCCAGTGACGCACGGCAAGGGCGAAAGAATTGAGCCGCAGACCGACCCGGTCTGGGCGGCCTATGTCACAGCGTGGCGCGCGGCAGTCGACGCGCAAGGCTGATCACAAAATCCGCTTCCCAAAGGCCGACATGACGAAGTTGACGGCGTCGGCGCCGATCCGCGGCTCCAGACCGGCGGTCAGCCCGGAAACATCCATCGACAGCAGACCGCCGGACAGCGAGATCGCCTCCATTGCCTGATGCGTCTCGCGCACCGTCAGCCCGCCCGAGCCCGCAGCCCAGCCGGTAAATTCGGTCGCCGTCGGCGAATAGCTGACGTGAAAGCCCTGCGTGCCCGACGTCGCGATGCGGATCGCCTCATGCATGAGGTCGCGCATGCCCATGGCGTCGATGTCGGTCATGGTGAAGGCCGAGACACGCGAATCCTTGAGCACCCTTGCCTCCGCCGGATCGGCATGGCGCAGGCCCACGATGACGACATTTTCCGGCGACAGCTGCGGCTGCAGCGCGCCGGGCTTGTGATCGAGACCGAGCGCGCGGGCCAGCACCGGGACTTCAGGCATGTCTTCGGCCTCCTCGTCCTCGGGCATCAGGGCGGCGAGGGAATCGATCCAGATCAGGCCAAAGGAATGCGTCGCCCGCGCCGTTGCGGTCAGCGCCTTGTGGGCGATACGGCGATCTGCGCCGGCGGCGAGACGGACGAGGCCCGAGGGCGGCCGCTCGACGTCGGCGAGTTCGACCACGTCGAAATTCATTGCCTCCAGCCGCGCGCCGGTTCCCTCGCGGGCGATAATCCCGCCGGCTTCCGGTTCGGCCGAGATCGACACCATCTTGCGGCCGGAGAAATCCGCGACGTCGTGCATCGGCGCCTTCTCGACATATTCCGAGGTCATCGCCAGAAGCATGGCGCCATAATTCATGCGGAAGGCGACGCGGTCGCCGACGGTGGGTCGCGGATCGGCATCCTGCACATCGAGCAGCAGATGGTCGCTGGAAGCGCCGAGCACCCTCACCCCTTTGGCGATCGGCGTCAGCCCTTCCACCAGCACGTCCTCGCGGCCTATATTGGCGATGGCGCGCAGCCGGTCGCCCTCGTCGGCAAAGACCGGCTGGTTGCCGAAGGCGTCGTAGCCGGATGTGCCGATCGGCCGCGAAGGCTTGAGTTTGACCTCGATGATGTCGCTGGTCAGCCGGCAGGCATCGGGTTCGAGTTCGGGCCACGGCACGTCGCGAAAGGTTTCGACACCGCCTTGCAGGATCGCCTCGCCCACGCGCAGATTGTTGATGCCGGGCGGCAGCTTGCCTTCGAGCAGCAGCGTCAGCGATGACGAGGCGCCGCCGGAAATGAAGTCGAGGCTTTTGCCGGACAGGCGCTCAGTCTTGTAGGCATGGGCGACGAGTTGGCCAAGGTTCTCCGGGGTCGGCATTATGGCGCCGAAGCAGCCGAGATTGGTGCCGATGCCGGCGATGCGCACGCCCTTGAATTCCAGGATCTGCTCGACGGTGGGGATCAGGTCGCTTGGCCAGATGCCTTCGCGGAGATCGCCGAGATCGATCATCAGCATGATGTCGTGGACGCGGCCCATGCGCTCGGCAATGCGCGATATCTCGCGGATGGTGGTCAGTTCCGACTGCAGGCTGATGTCGACGGTGCGCACGACCTCCTCGACGCGCGCCATGGGCGGGCTGCGCAGCAGCATGACCGGCGCATTGATGCCGCTGTCGCGCAGCCGCCGAATGTTCTCAAAACGCGATTCCGCGATGCCGGCAACACCGCCGCGCAGCATGGCCCGCGCCACCTGCGGCATGCCGCATGTGCCCTTGGTGACACCGAATACCTTGATATCAGACAATGCGCAGCGTTCGACGATGGTGCGGGCGTTGCGCTCGATGCGGCCAAGGTCGATAGCGACTTGCGGTCCCGACATTTCGTCACTCAGGGTTTGTAGAATCTGTCAGTCAGATGCATCTTCCAGATCGTCGTACGATATTTGTCAAACTTTGCGCAGTGACGGTCTCAATGTTGGAAACCAGAGCAATTGTATGTGGGCACGTCTTTCGATCGGAGAGGCCGGTGACGCTGGTCGTTCATCATTTCGATGGTGAGTGGCAACTGACCTGCGGCGAACATGATCACCCCGCGGACTGCGGAGGTTTCGAAGTTATCGGTCTCGGCCATTTGACCGCCAGGCAGGAAAACTTGGCACAGATTGGCCAGCTTGAGCGCGGATGGCTTGCCGAATGGGTGCACGACGAATGGACTCGATGCCAACACGACGACTAGAGCTCCCTCAGTTCCCGTAGACCAGCCCTTGCGGGTCGATCTCCGGCTTGCGGCCGGCGACGAGGTCGGCCAGGAACTTGCCCGAGCCGCAGGCCATGGTCCAGCCGACATGGCCGTGGCCGGTGTCGAGGTAAAGGTTCTTGTATTTCGCCTTGCCGATGACCGGCACCGAGTTGGGCATCATCGGTCGCAGACCTGCCCACAACAGCGCCTTCTTCTCGTCGAAAGCGCCGGGGAAAAGGTCTTTGCCGGTGCTCAGCATGGACTTGAAGTCGCTGAGCTTGAAGCTGCGGTCGAAGCCGGTGAACTCGGCTGTCGAGGACATGCGCAGGCGGTTTCCGAGCCTGGAGTAACCAACCAGCCGGTCCTCGTCGGCGCCGCCCATGGTCGGTCCCTTGCTCTCGTCCTCCAGCGGGATGGTCGCGCTATAGCCTTTAACCGGATAGACGGGCAGGTCGATACCGTAGCGGCGGCCGATCAGGCCGCTCTCGGGGCCCATGGCGATGACGACGGCGTCGCCCGTCACCGGGCCGGCCGATGTCATGACCGCACGCACCCGATCGCCTTCTATGTCGAGCCCCTCGACCGTGGTGTCGAACAGGAATCTGACGCCGAGCTTTTCGGCGGCATAGGCGGCCAGCCCATCGACGAATATCCTGGAATCGCCGGTCTGGTCGATTGGCGAATAAACGCCGCCGGCGATCTTTTCCTTCACTCCGGCGAGCCCGGGCTCAAGTTCGACCAGCCGGTCGCGGCCGACGATCTCGATCTGCAGGCCATGCTTCGCCAGAAACTGGTAGTTGTCGGTGCCGGTGTCGAGACTGTGCTGCGAGCGGAAGAAATAAAGAATGCCCTTCTTGCGCTCGTCATAGTGGATGCCGGTGGCGTCGGAGAGCGCGTTGATGCAGTCGCGCGAATAGAGCGCCAGGCGCAGTTTGACCTGGCTGTTGGCGCGCAGGCGCGCCACCGTGCACTGGCGCAGGAAGCGCAGGCTCCAGGCGAGGAAATAGGGATCGAAGCGCAGCCTGACCTTGATGCCGAGATCATGGTTCCAGAGCGCGCGCAGGAAGGTCTTCAGCGCCGCCGGGGAGGCCCAGGCGGTGGCGTCGCCCGGCGACACCAGACCGGCATTGGACTGGCTGGTGCCGCGCGCCGGCGCCGGATGGCGCTCGATAACGGTGACCTCATGGCCGTCGGCGGCCAGATAATACGCGGCCGCGGTACCGACAACACCGGCTCCAAGCACCGTTATCTTCATGCCACCCCCTCTTCGCGGCGCAGCGCCTCCACGCCGCATCGCCAATGCCTTCAATAGCGCTTCGCCGCGCGCCTTGCGAGCCCTCGGAAGTGCCCGGCTCAGCCTCGCGCGGAGTTCTTGCCGGTGAGGATGCGCTCCCAGGCGAGCGCATCGGCGACGATCTGGTCAAGGTCGTCGCGTTGCGGGGTCCAGCCGAGTTCGGCGCGTGCAAGGTCCGAATTGGCAACCACGGCGGCGGCGTCGCCGGGGCGCCGGTCGCCCGTCTTGACCTCGAAATCCCGGCCGAAGGCGCGCCGCACGCTGTCGATGACCTCGAGCACCGAATAGCCGTGGCTGTAGCCGCAATTGGCGACGAGGCTGCCGCCGCCGGCGCGCAGGCGCTGCAGCGCCAGCCGGTGGGCCGCGGCCAGGTCGCTGACATGGATATAATCGCGCATGCAGGTGCCGTCCGGCGTCGGATAATCGGTGCCGAACACCTGCATGAAGGGGCGTTTGCCGAGCGCGGTCTCGCAGGCGACCTTGATCAGATGCGTGGCGCCAGGCGTCGACTGACCCGTCCGGCCCCTGGGGTCGGCGCCGGCGACGTTGAAGTAGCGCAGGGCCGTGTAGCGCAAGGGATGCGCAAGCGCTGCATCGCGCAGCATCCATTCGCTCATCAGCTTGGACAGGCCGTAGGGCGATTCCGGCGCCAGGCGGGCATCCTCGCGCACCGGCTCCAGGCCGGCGCCGCCATAGACGGCGGCGGTCGAGGAAAAGATGAAATGCGGCACGCCCTCGCGCACCGCGGTTTCGATCAGCGTGCGGGTCTTGGAGGTGTTGTTCTCGTAATAGGCGAGCGGGTCGGCAACCGACTCCGGCACCACGATGGAACCGGCGAAGTGGATGATCGCGTCGACCTCGTTATCCCGGATGATCTGGCCGACCAATTCCCTATCGGCGACATCGCCGACGACAAGCTTGGCTTCCGGCGCTACCGCCCATTCGAAGCCGGTGGAAAGGCGGTCGAGAACGACGACGCTCTCG
The DNA here is from genome assembly GCF_040318615.1 of Mesorhizobium sp. M1078. Taxonomy (NCBI): domain Bacteria; kingdom Pseudomonadati; phylum Pseudomonadota; class Alphaproteobacteria; order Hyphomicrobiales; family Phyllobacteriaceae; genus Mesorhizobium; species Mesorhizobium sp. M1078. Next base: position 162,853 of record NZ_JAMYMP010000011.1, on the reverse strand, counting down.
CCGGCATCCAGCAGTTCCCAGACCATGTGGCTGCCGATATAACCGGCGCCGCCCGTTACCAAAACCGTCATCCGTGTCCTCTTTTACTCATGATTTATCGGAAACTGTCTCAATCACCGCCTTACTGGAAAGCCTGCGGCAAGGCCATTAGAAACGCCTGAATGTTAAATCCGTAACAGTCTCACCGGCCTGCGGCATCGTACGGAAACAAAATTGATCCACATCAAGGGAATAGGCCACGATCCGGGGTCGTTAGGAACAGGCTTGGGGCGTGGCATTTTGACCAAAACGGCCCGGTGGACGACGAATGGGCCAACGATTATGATCCCGCGCAAAACTGGGAAGGCGACATGAACTATCAGCGGTTCTTCGAGGAAGCGATCGACCAGCTCCACGCCGAGCGGCGCTACCGGGTTTTCGCCGATCTCGAGCGCATTGTCGGCAAGTTTCCGCGCGCCATCTGGCGTTCAAACGGCCGCGCCGAGGAAATCACCGTCTGGTGCTCCAACGACTATCTCGGCATGGGCCAGAACCCCGATGTCATTGCCGCTTTCCAGAACGCGGCCGGCAAGATGGGTTCGGGCGCCGGCGGCACCCGCAACATTTCCGGCACCTCGAACCCGTTGGTCGAACTCGAGCTGGAACTGGCCGACCTGCACGACAAGGAAGCCGCGCTCGTCTTCACCTCCGGCTTCGTCTCCAACGAGGCCTCGATCTCGACCATTGCGCGGCTTTTGCCCAATTGCCTGATCATTTCGGACGAGCTCAACCATGCCTCGATGATCGAAGGCGTACGGCGCTCGGGCGCCGAAAAGAAGATTTTCCGCCACAACGACGTCGCGCATCTCGAAAGCCTGCTGCAGGTGGCGGGCCGCGAACGCGCCAAGCTGATCGTGTTCGAGAGCGTCTATTCGATGGATGGCGACATCGCGCCGATCAAGCAGATCGTCGAACTGGCCGAACGCTACAACGCCATGACCTATATTGACGAGGTCCATGCCGTCGGCATGTACGGACCGCGCGGCGGCGGCATCACCGAGCGCGAGGGGCTGGCCGACCGCATCGACATCATCGAAGGCACGCTGGCCAAGGCGTTCGGCACGCTGGGCGGCTATATCGCCGGCAACAGCGCCGTCATCGACGCGGTGCGCTCCTATGCGCCGGGCTTCATCTTCACCACGGCGCTGCCGCCGGCGATCGCCGCCGCCGCCACCACGTCCATCCGCCACCTCAAGCGGTCGCAAGCCGAGCGCGATGCGCAACAGCGCCAAGCGTCGCGGACCAAGGAGGTTCTGTCTGCAGCCGGCCTGCCGGTGATGGAATCGCCGACACACATCGTGCCGGTGCTGGTCGGTGACCCCGAACTCTGCAAGATGGCCAGCGACCGTCTGCTCGGCGTGCACGGCATCTACATCCAGCCGATCAACTATCCGACCGTGCCGCGCGGCACCGAGCGGCTGCGCATCACGCCGACGCCGTTCCATACCGATGCGCTGATTGCGGGACTGCAGGACGCGCTGGTCGAGACATGGGATGCGCTGGGCATTCCCTACGGCTCCGCCGGACGGCCCACTGTCGCCAAGAGCGACCGGATTGTGCCGCTGCTTGTGCCGAAGTCGGGCGGCTGAAGCCGCCGGCCATTCACCTCAAACCGTCCTCATCCATCCCGCCAGCCGGTGTGCCGCTTCCTCGAGTTGGTCGAGGCGGCGGTGGAAGCACAGGCGCAAAAACGCCTCTCCGCCAGGGCCGAAGGCGGTGCCCGGCGCCAGGCCGACATTGGCCTTGTCGACGATGTCGAAAGCAGCCCGGCGCGGATCGGTGATGCCGTCGACCGTGAAAAACAAATAGAACGCGCCTTGCGGCACGGTGAAGCGCGCTTTGCCGGTTGCGCCGAGAATATCGCAGACCAGGTCGCGCGCTTTCCTGGCGCGCTCCACCTGCTCGACGATGAAGGCATCACCGTGGTCCAGCGCCGCGACGGCGCCGCGCTGCATGAACTGGGCGACGCCTGAGGTCGAATACTGGATCAGGTTCTCGAACACCTGCTGCAGCTCGGGATGGGTCTTGATCCAGCCGACGCGCCAGCCGGTCATCGCCCAGTTCTTGGAAAAGGAGTTGACGAACAGGATGCGGTCTTCCGCGGTCGAAATGTCGAGGAAGGACGGCGCACGGCCGTGGCCGTAGTGGAACAGCGAATAGATCTCGTCGGCGATGATCCACAGGCCATTTTGGCGGGCGAGATTCAGGATCGCCTGCAGCGTTTCCTTATCGGCCGTCCAGCCGGTGGGGTTCGATGGCGTGTTGACGAACAGCGCCTTGGTGCGCGGCGTCACCGCAGCCGCAATTTTGTCGACATCGCAGGACCAGCCATTGCCCGACTGGTCGAGCGTGACCGCAACCGGGGTAGCGCCGGAAATACCGGCGGCGGCGGCGAAATTCGGCCACGCCGGGGAGAGATAGACCACCTCGTCGCCGCTGCCGGCGACCGCGGCTAATGCCAACTGAATGGCATGCATGCCGGAACCGGTGGCGATGAATTCCTCTTCGGCGAAGCTCTTGCCGAAATGCCTGGCATAGTAGCGAGAAAGCGCTTGCCTCAGCTCCGGAATGCCTTTCTGCCAGGTATAGAAGGTCTCGCCATTGGCGAGCCCCTTGGCGGCGGCTTCCGAAATGAAGGCAGGCGTCGGCAAATCGCCTTCACCGGCCCAGAGCGGGATCATGCCCTCGCGCGTACGGCCGTAATTGACGACGGCGACAATGCCGCTTTCGGGGGCGGCCACCGCTTCGGCGCGCAAGCTATCGATCAGGGTCATGACAGGTCCGTTTTGATGTCCGCTTTGATGCATGTCATTATCCAGAACCGCTGCGCACTTATGGGCGACATGCATTGGCGGATGCTCTTAGCAGATGCGGCAACAGAAAACCCCGGCCGCGAACGACCGGGGTTTTGGTCCAGAAATCTGGCCTTGTCTATTTCCTGGCGAGGAGATCGCGAATTTCGGTGAGCAGTGCGACGTCAGCCGGCGGCGGAGCCGCAGGTGCGGCCGGCTTCTCGCGCTCGAGCCGCTTGCGCATGTTGTTCACGGCCTTGACCATAAGGAAGATGATGAAAGCCAGGATGACGAAATTCAGCGCCACGGTGATAAAATTGCCGTAGGCGAACACCGCGCCTTCCTTACGCGCGTCGGCAAGATTGGTCGAATGCACTGTTGATGAGAGGCCTATGAAGTAGTTGGAAAAGTCGACGCCACCAAGTGCGCCGATGAAAGGCATGATGATGTCATTGACAAGAGAATCGACGATCTTGCTGAAGGCCGCGCCGATGATGACGCCGACCGCAAGGTCCATCACATTTCCTTTGGAAATGAATTCCTGGAATTCTTTCAGCATTCGACCCTCCTTGTCATGACGGACCGCGCTGCCGCCGTCCCTCCGGCGTCGGCCCGTGCGCACCATAACAAAAACCTGCGGTTGCAACAGAAGCAAAAGCTGGAAAACACCGCTTTCTCCTTACCTTAGGTCACGGTTCGACAGGGCGGCGTCGCGGTCATGCGCCGAAAGCCGCGATGGACTTGACCTTAGAGCTGTGATTGCCTCTGGGCAGGCCGGGGTGAAAGCTGGCCGAGGAGGATTTTCGGGCCGTGCAGGGCTGGTTCATCGTCATCATTGCGGTCGCCTATGTAACGCTGCTGTTCGTCATCGCCAGCCTCGGCGACCGGCGTTCAACGGCGCTGGGACCCGGCCGCGCCCGGCCCTTCATCTATGCGCTTAGCCTCGCCATCTACTGCACCTCCTGGACCTTCTTCGGCTCGGTCGGCCTGTCGTCCGAGCGCGGCCTCGAATTTTTGGGCATCTACACCGGGCCGGTGCTGGTGTTCGTGTTCGGCTTTCCGCTGCTCAATCGCATCGTGCGGCTGGCCAAGAGCGAGAAGATCACCTCGATCGCCGACTTCCTCGGCGCGCGCTACGGCAAGAGCTTTGCCGTCTCGGCGATCGCCACGCTGATCGCCACCATCGGCGCGGTGCCCTATATCGCACTGCAATTGAAGGCGATCTCCGGTTCGGTCGGCCTGATGGTCGAGCATTATACGGGATCGCCGCCCTCCTTCGATCCCTTCGTCAGCGACATCTCGCTGGTGGTGGCCATGCTCTTGGCGCTGTTTGCGGTGCTGTTCGGCACCCGCCATGCCGACGCCACCGAGCACCAGGACGGGCTGGTGCTGGCGGTGGCGGTCGAAACCGTGGTCAAGCTCGCCGCCTTCCTGGCGATCGGCCTGATGGTCACCTTCCTGATCTTCGGTGGCCCGGGCGACATGATCGACAAGCTGGCCGAAAACAGCCAGGTGCGGCAAGCCATGGGCTACAACACCTCGCTCGCCACCTGGCTGGTGCTGACTTGCCTGAGCGGCTTTGCCATCATCATGCTGCCGCGCCAGTTCTACGTCACCATCGTCGAGAACCGCGGCGAGGCCGAACTGCGCACCGCGACCTGGGTGTTTCCGCTCTATCTCGTGGCGATAAACCTGTTCGTGCTGCCGATCGCCTTCGCCGGCCTGGCGCTGGTCGGCGCCAAAACCACCAGTGACCTCTATGTGCTGGCGCTGCCCTTGTTCGGCGGCCATGACTTCCTCGCCATGGCCGCCTTCATCGGTGGGCTGTCGGCGGCGACCGCCATGGTGATCGTCGAAAGCGTGGCGCTGTCGATCATGATCTCCAACGACCTCGTCATCCCGCTGTTCGTGCGCCGCCTGCTCAAGACCACGACCTCTGAGAATGAGGATTGGTCGACGCTGATCCTCAACGTGCGGCGCGGCGCCATCTTCATCCTGTTGTTCATCGCCTTCCTCTACTACCGCGAAAGCACCAACTCGGCGCGGCTGTCGTCGATCGGCCTGATGTCGTTCGCGGCAATCGCCCAATTCGCGCCGGCGCTGATCGGCGGGCTGATCTGGCGCGGCGCCAATGGCCGCGGCGCGGCCCTTGGCATGGTCGCCGGCATCCTCGTCTGGGGCTATACGCTGCTTTTGCCGTCGCTCTCGGCAGCCGACGCGGACATCGTCGTGCAGGGGTTGTTCGGTTTCGAGGCGCTGCGGCCGCAGGCTCTGTTCGGCACCGTCGCCGAACCGTTGAACCACGGCGTGCTCTGGAGCCTGTTGGTCAACACGCTGTTCTTCGTGCTCGGCTCGCTGTCGCGCGCGTCAGTGCCGCTGGAGCGGATCCAGGCGTCGATCTTTGTGCCGCGCGAATCCGGCCCGATGCCCAGCCTGCGCCGCTTCCGCACCGCCATCACCGTCAATGTGCTGAAGGACACCATCTCGCGCTACCTCGGCGTCGAGCGCACCGAGCGCTCCTTCCAATCCTTCGAGAAAAGCAATGGCGTCTCGCTGCACGGCAATGAGCAGGCCAGCATGGATGTCATCCGCTTTTCCGAGCAGCTGCTGGCGAGCGCGGTCGGCTCGTCTTCGGCGCGGCTGATCCTGTCGCTGCTGTTTCGCCGCAACGACCGCGAGTCCAAGGACGCCTTTCGCCTGCTCGACGACGCCACCGAAGCGCTGCAGCACAATCGCGACCTGCTGCAGATCGCGCTCGACCAGATGGAACAGGGCATCACCGTCTTCGACCGCGATTTCCGCCTGATCTGCTGGAACAGACAATATCGCGCGCTGTTTGACCTGCCCGACGAGATGGGCCAGGTTGGCGTCTCGCTCGACCGCATCCTTCGCCATCTGGCCGAACGCGGCGACATTCCGGCCGATCAGCGCGTGGCGATGCTCAACCGGCTGACCAGCTTCGTCAGCCCATGGCAGATGGAGTTGACGACCAGTGGCCGTATCCTCGAACTGCGCTCCAACCCGATGCCGGACGGCGGAATCGTCGCCACCTATGCCGACATATCAGGACGCGTCGAACAGGATTTGGCGCTGAAGCGGGCCAATGAATCGCTGGAGCAGCGGGTCAAGACGCGGACCATCGAACTGACTAGGGTTAACGAGGAGTTGACCCGGGTCAATGAGGAGCTGGCGCAGGCGCAGATGCTGGCCGAGGAGGCCAATCTGGGCAAGACGCGCTTCCTCGCCGCCGCTGGCCACGACATCCTGCAGCCGCTGAACGCCGCCCGTCTCTACTGCTCGTCGCTGATCGAAAAGGCCGGCAAGGGCCCGGCCGGGAAGGCTGCTATCAACATCGAATCCTCGCTGGAATCGGTCGAGACGATCCTGGGCGCCGTGCTCGACATTTCCCGCCTCGACGCCGGCGCGATGAAACCCGATGACAGCGCCTTCCGCCTGGACGGGCTGCTGCGCCAGATCGGCAATGATTTTCAGCCGCTCGCCGCCGAAAAGAAACTCGATCTGACGATCATAGCCTCGTCACTCAGCGTGTTGACGGACCGCAACCTGCTGCGCCGGCTGATCCAGAATCTGGTCTCCAACGCCATCAAATACACCCCCCATGGCCGCATCCTGGTCGGCGTGCGACGGCGCGGCGAACTCGCCGAAATCCAGGTGATCGACACTGGCATCGGCATTGCCGGCGACAAGCTGAACACGGTCTTCAACGAGTTCACCCGGCTGGACGAAGGCGTGCGCGAGGCCGAAGGTCTCGGCCTTGGCCTGTCCATCGTCGACCGCATCGCGCGGGTGCTGCGGCTCGAGATCCAGATCTTTTCCAACCCGGGCAAGGGTACGCGCTTTTCCGTTATCCTGCCGGTTGCGGCGGTTGAGGCGCCGCGGCGCGAGGTCGAGCCGAAGGCGCCTGCCCGCACCGCGAATTCGCTGGCCGGCCTGCGCGTCATGTGCATCGACAACGACGCCCGCATCCTCGACGGCATGCGGCTTCTGCTCGAGGGCTGGGGCTGCAGCATCGGCACGTTTTCGGGTTCGGAGGATTTTGGCAGGGCCGATCGTCCCGACATCGTGCTTGCCGACTATCATCTCGATGGCAGAAGCGGCCTCGACATCATCGCCCGCCTGCGTGACATCCATGGTTCGGACCTGCCGGCCGTGCTGGTCACCGCCGACCGCTCCACCGAGGTCCGTGCCGCTGCCGCCGCGCTCGACGTGCCGGTGATCAACAAGCCGCTGAAGCCGGCGGTGCTGCGTTCGATGATGGCAAGGGTCAGGCCGCTGGCGTCGGCGGCCGAGTAGAGTTTCTATCTTTTTGTTTTACGCAATTCCCAAGGGAAATTCGCTACGCACTTTTCCTGGAATAGCTTTAGCCTGCTGGCTGCAACGGATCGCTGCCGATCTTGGACAGCTGGATCACCGCCTGGGTGCGGCTGTCGACGCCGAGCTTTTGCAGGATGGCCGAGACATGCGCCTTGACAGTCGCTTCGGAGACGCTGAGCTCGTAGGCGATCTGCTTGTTGAGCAGGCCTTCGGCAAGCATGCCGAGGACACGCGTCTGCTGCGGCGTCAGCGCCTGCAGCCGCTTGATCAGGTCCGATATTTCCGGGTCGCGCTCGATGCCGAGGTCGATGCCGACGGGCGCGGCGATGTCGCCGGCCAGGACCGTCTGCACGGCGCCGCGGATCTCTTCCATACTGGCCGATTTGGAGATGAAGCCGGACGCGCCAAGCTCGAGCGCGCGCCGGATGGTCACCGGGTCGTCGTGGGCCGACACCACCACCAGCGGCACCGCCGGGTGGATGCCGCGCAGCGCGATCAGACCGGACAGGCCGCTGGCGCCCGGCATCGACAGGTCGAGCAGCACCAGGTCGACATCCTCATTGGCCACGACCAGGACCTTGGCGCTTTCGAAATCGCCGGCCTCGTGAATGGCGGCGACATCACCAACGCCGGCAAGCGCCTCTTTCAGCGCGCCGCGGAAAAGCGGATGGTCGTCGGCGATGACGAACGTGTAACCCGACGGCAAATGTTCCTCCCCAAATCCCTTATTGATTATCGGCTTTTACGGGGACCGGACGATTATGCGGCGAAGCGCTTTGTCTTCATGCGGCAATGGCCGGACGGGGCATTCCCCGCCGGGCAGTTCAGGTCTTTTGCGAATTGAGATTGGCGCCGTCATCCTTGTCCATTTCCTTGACGATGCCCATGAAGCCGCGCAGCATGCGCTCCATATAGCTCATCGTCTTGTCGAAATCCTCCTCGCTCGGCAGCTTCGATTCGAGGCGGGCGGACAGCGAGTTCTCGAGCTTGGCGACGCGTTCGTCCATGGCCTTCATCGAGGCCTGCAAACGCTCGACTTCGTCCTGGAAGGCGGCGCGTTCGTCGGCGGCCATCTTGCAGACGAGCTGGCCGGAGCGCTCCTCGCAGATCGACATGGCGCCGGTCCGGGTGTCCATGCGGACATAACCGTTGGCGGATTTTTCCAGCCGGTAGCGGTCGGTCTCTTCGGACCAGGCCGATGCCGCAACCAGCGAGACCAGTGCGGCGGGGATCAGTATGTGCTGCAGACGCATGTTCCATCCTCCACGAGCCAGTATGCGCAACCTATCACAGCTTTGCGCCGTAAATGCGGACGAGTTGCCCTTCCCCGCATGAGCCATCCGGACCAGAGCGGGTCGCCGTTCCACGGCGCTCCGCTCTATCTCCTTGTTTTAACGCAATTCCGGGCGGAAAACCGCTTCACACTTTTCCTGGAATTGCTTTATAGCGCAACAATGTCTCAGATCATCTACAAGATCGCGCCCGAAGCGCTTTGGCGCGCGGCCGAGAAAAACGGCCGTTTCACCGGGGCTCCGATCGACATCGCCGACGGCTTCATCCATTTCTCCACCGCTGATCAGGCCAGGGAGACGGCAGCGAAGCATTTCGCCGGCCAGATGGATTTGCTGCTGATCGCCATCGACGGGGCGCTGCTCGGTGACGCGCTGAAGTACGAGGTCTCGCGGGGCGGCGCGCTGTTTCCGCATCTTTACGGCGAGCTCGACCTGAAGACAGTCCTGTGGGTGCGGCCATTGCCGCTGGGCGCCGACGGCACGCATCAATTCCCGGCGCTGGAGGCCGAATGAGCGTGTTCGACCGCATCGGCCAGAAACTGCTGTTCACCTTCGACCCTGAAACGGCGCATGGCATGTCGATCGCGGCGCTGCGATGCGGTCTGCCGGTCGGCGCACGGGTGGTGCGAGACGATAGGTTGAAGGTCAGCCTCTGTGGCATCGCCTTTCCCAATCCGCTCGGCATGGCCGCCGGCTACGACAAGAACGCCGAGGTACCGGACGCGCTGCTTGGGCTCGGTTTCGGCTTTGCCGAAGTCGGTACCGTGACGCCGCTGCCGCAAGCGGGCAATCCGAAGCCGCGCATCTTCCGGCTGGCCCAGGATGACGCGGTGATCAACCGCCTGGGCTTCAACAACGAGGGCCACGAGGCGGCGGAAAAACGCCTTGCCGCGCGCCAGGGACGCGGCGGCATTGTCGGCGTCAACATCGGCGCCAACAAGGACAGCGCCGATCGTGTCCGTGACTATGAGTTGGGCGTTTCCCGCTTTGCGAAATACGCCAGCTATCTCACCGTCAACATCTCGTCGCCCAACACGCCCGGCCTGCGCACCATGCAGGCGCGCGAACAGCTCGGCGAACTTCTGGCTCGCGTCGTATCGGCGCGTGCCTCGGCATCGGCCCAGCCACCAATCTTCCTCAAGATCGCACCTGATCTGGTCGAGGCCGAGCTGGAGGACATCGCCGCCGAGGTCAGCGAAAAGCAGATCGACGGGGTCATCGTCTCCAACACGACGCTGGCGCGGACCGGATTGCGTAGCACCTCCAGCGAGACCGGAGGGCTCTCCGGCAAGCCGCTGTTCGAACGCTCGACGATCGTGCTGGCCAAGATGCGCAAACTGCTCGGGCCGGAGTGCGCCATCATCGGCGTCGGCGGTGTCGATTCTGCCGAGACGGCTCTGGAAAAAATCCGCGCCGGCGCCGATCTGGTGCAACTCTACACCGGCATGATCTATGCCGGCCCCGCGCTGCCAGGCCGCATTCTTTCAGGCATGGTGCGCTTTGCAGAAAAGGAAAGGCTGACGTCTTTGCGCGAACTGCGCGACAGCCGGCTCGATCAGTGGGCTGCCAAGGCGCTCTAAAAAGCCGTGCGCAGCCTGAGCCGCAGGATGGCCAGCAGGCTGAAGCCGCGCACCAGCAGGAAAACGTGCAGCGCCGCCCACAGGCCGCGATTGCCGAGAGACGGCGCCAAGCTGAACAATGCGGCGCTGAAGGCCAGGAACGACACCAGCATCATGTTGCGCATGTCGCGCGACCACGTGGCGCCGATGAAGACGCCGTCCATCTGGAAGGCCAGCACGCCGCTCAACGGTGTCAGTGCCGCCCACGGCAGATAGATGTCGGCAGCAGCACGAACGTCCTGCGACGTGGTGATCAAAGAAATCAGGCCGGCGCCGCCGAGCCAGAAGATCAGCGTCGCGGTTCCGGCGAGGCCGAACCCCCAGAACAAGGTCAGACGCACCGCCCGGCGGAACGCCGTCTCGGCGCGTGCGCCGATCGCGCGTCCCGCCAACTGCTCGGCGGCTGTGGCAAAACCGTCGAGGAAATAGCCGGCGACGAGAAAGAAGTTCATCAGCACGGCATTGGCGGCCAACGTCAGCGTGCCGAACTGCGCGCCCTGGCGGGTGAACAGCGCGAAAGCGGCGAGCAGCGAGAACGAGCGGATCATGATATCGCGGTTGAGCGACAGCATGCGCAGGAAAGCGGGCATGTCGAGCAGGCGATGCCGCGGCAGGCGGGGTGCGGCCCGGAACCGCCAGACAACGATGGCGAGACCCAGCAGCATGGCCAGACATTCGCCGGTGACGGTCGCCCAGGCCACGCCGGCGACGCCCCAGCCAAGCTTCAGGCCGAGCAGGATGCAAAGCACGATGTTGATGCCGTTGAGCACCGCCTGCAGCATCAGCCCAAGCCCGCCCTCGCCGCGTCCAAGGACATAGCCGAGGATGGCGTAGTTGATCAGCGTGAAGGGGGCGGCGAGCATTCTGATGTGGATATAGACGCCCATCGCCTCGCCGACGCGCGCTTCGCCGCCGATGAATTTCTGGCCGGCGATGGCGATCAGCGGCGCAAGGACGACAAGCACGATGCCGGCGGCGGCCGCGATCAGCACGGCGCGCCAGAACACCGCCTGCTCCTCGGTTTCGTCGCCGCGCCCAAACGCCTGGGCGACGAGGCCGGTGGTGCCGGAGCGCAGGAAATTGAAGGTGCTGAAGACGACGTCGAAGACCAGGGCCCCGGCCGCCAGGCCGCCGAGCAGGGCGGCATCGCCGAACTGCCCGACCACCGCCGTGTCGACGATGCCGAGCAGCGGCGTCGTCAGATAGGCGAGCGTCATCGGCACGGCGATGGCGAGCACCGAACGGTTGGTGACGGCGAAGGGTCTCGCGTCGGCTGGGGTTGCACCCGTGTCCAGGGGATTGCTGCCTTGCTGGTTGCGGCTTGATCGAACAGCCGATGTGCCCCATTTTCCCGCCACCGCGCAATCACTCTTGCCGTGACGGCCAACCGAAATGTTCTTCTGGCGCGAGCCCGCCGGATCCCAGTACTGGTTTTAAGCAATTCCCAAAGGGAAGCGCTACGCGCTTCTCCCGGGAAAACCGCTGCACACTTTTCCTGGAATTGCTTTAGCCATGCCCCTGCAGATCGTCCATCATCCCGACTACGATGCCGGCTTCGCCGTCAATCATCGCTTTCCGATGAGCAAATATCCGCTGCTGATGCAGGCCTTGCATATCAGGGGTCTGATCCATGCCGGGGCGCTGTCGATGCCCGAGCCGGCGCCGGCCTCCTGGCTGAAGCTCGCCCATGCGGCTGATTATGTCGACCAGGTCATCACGTGTTCAGTGCCTGAAAAGATCGAGCGCGAGATCGGCTTTCCCGTGGGACCGCGCGTTTCGCTCAGGGCGCAACTCGCCGCCGGCGGCACGGTGCTGGCGGCGCGACTGGCGCTTATCAATGGCATTGCCTGCAACAGCGCCGGCGGCAGCCACCATGCGCGGCGCGCGCAAGGCGCGGGCTTCTGCACCTTCAACGATGTTGCCGTCGCTTCGCTGGTGCTGCTAGCCGAAGACGCGGTGAAAAACATCCTGATCGTCGATCTCGATGTGCATCAGGGCGACGGCACCGCGGACATCCTGAAAGACGAGCCACGCGCGTTCACCTTTTCCATGCATGGCGAGCGCAATTATCCGGTGCGCAAGATTGCCTCCGATCTCGACGTTGCCCTGCCGGACGGCACCGGCGATGGCGCCTATCTCGAACGGCTGGGTGTCCTCCTGCCGGAGCTCTCGGCCAAGGCGCACTGGGACATCGTCTTCTACAATGCCGGTGTCGACGTGCATGCCGAGGACCGGCTTGGCCGGCTGTCGCTCAGCGATGACGGCGTGCGTGCCCGCGACGCCATGGTGATCGGTCATTTCCGCGCGCTGGGCATCCCGGTCTGCGGTGTCATCGGCGGCGGCTATTCGACCGATGTCGCAGCGCTGGCCGCGCGCCACGCCATCCTGTTCGAGGTGGCGTCGGACTTTGCCTGAGTGGCCTTCGGTTTGAGCACAATCTTTTCCGAAAACCGGTTGCCACTTTTCGGGATCATGCCTCCGCTTCACTTCCGGTAGTTCGCGACCCTGAGCAGGATGAACACCGGCACGACGATCGCGGCGCCGAGCAGGATATAGCCCAAGAAGCGATAGACCGCGTTGAAGCCAAGATTCCACAGATCGATGAAGAAACCCTGGATGCGGTAGAAGACGTCCATCGGCGTCCAGCCGAACGCATTCATGACCAGGCCGACGAGGAACGACACGACCAGCAGCTTGACGATCACCCTGACGGGCGAGTCACCGAGAAAGCGCGTCACTGTGGACAAGGGGCCTGCCTCCAGATTGGTGTGCCCGGATTCGGGGTACAAACCACGAATACGCACTTGCTGCGCCCACATCAAGGCAGGCGGACTGGCGCAATCGGTCGGGGTTTCCAACAGCCGTTTACGAAGAGCTGTCCAAGGGCGATTGCCCGAAGCACGCCCGTCATGATATCGAGAGGCCAATGCGGGTATGATGTAATGGTAGCTTGTCAGCTTCCCAAGCTGAACGCGAGGGTTCGATTCCCTCTACCCGCTCCAGTTCCTATCCCACCTCCCGCAAGATAAAATCGTGCAGCATCTTGGCTGCCGGCGACAGGACGCGGTTCTTCACCGTGATCAGGCTGTAGGGGCGGACCTCGATGTCAAACTCGGTCTGGACGACATCGATGGCGCCGGCGAGACCGTCGGGGTTCTGGATGAATTTTGCCACCTGGATCGACACCGGGGCGATGGCGTCGGACTGCGCCACCATGACCAGTGTGAGCAGCAGGGACGAGGTGTTAAGGATGCGGTCCGGCAGGGCGATGTTGCGGTTCAGGAAATTGCTCTCCATCGCCTGGCGCAGCGGCGACCCGCCCGACTGGAACACCCAGTCGAAGGCGGCGGTGTCCTCCAGCCGCACCGCCCTCCCATTGTTAAGAGGATGGCCATTGCTCAGCGGGTGGCCGCGACGCACGATCAGGCAGGCCTTCTCGACGCCGATGACACGGGATTCGAACAGCCGCGGATTGAGGTCTTCGGGAACACGGGCTATGATGAAATCATGGCGCGTGGCGATCAGTTCGCGCGCCAGCACATTCGACGTCTCGACCTGCATGGTAATTTCGATGCGCGGATAGAGGCGGCGTATCTCGCGGATCGCCGGGACCGCCAGTTCGATCGCCGGCGCCGTCACCGCGCCAAGGAACACCGAGCCGCCCTTGCCGGCCTTGAGCTCCGATATTTCGCGGTCGGCCTCACGCATTTCGAGCAGGATCGAGCGCGCGCGCCGGGCCAGCGCCTTGCCGTAAGGGGTGAGTGTGATGCCGCGCGGCAGCCTTTCGCAGAGCTTCACCTCGAGCACCGCTTCCATCTCGGAAATCATGCGCGAGGCCGCCGGCTGCGAGATGTTCATCACCTGGGCGGCAGCACTCACCCGACCGTGATCGTCGAGTGCTGCGATCATGCGCATGTGACGCAGGCTCAAGCCGCTACGCAGAAGTGTCTCGCCATCGCCCGGCAATTCATCGTAACCGCTTGAAATTCCCTGAGGACCTCGTAAAGCCGCCATGCCTTTTCCCGCTTCCGCCACTGTTCCAGCCCGGTTTAGTCATATACCGGTTTTGGTATAGCAACCACCGAAGATCGCATTTGACAGTTATGGCAAAGGGTCACACTTTCGCGCGTCCTCAAGACTTGACGGTCGATGACGAGCAAAATCGTATCGATTTAAATCAAGACTGAGGGCCGATTGGGAGGATACCGGAGATCGATTATGACGGCGGCGGCGCTTTGGCGCATCCGCCCGACTGCGCGGCCCGCGAAGCCCCGAGGTGTCGCGTCCATCAACCAGGGAGAGTTTTACGTGAAAATCATCAAGACACTGGCCGCCGTCGCGGCCCTTGGCATCGCTGCCATGACCTACTCGGCGCACGCAGCCGACAAGGGTCTTGTCGGCGTGCTGATGCCGACCAAGACCTCGCAGCGCTGGATCAATGACGGCGATGCCGTCAAGTCCCAGCTCGAAGCTCTCGGCTACACGGTCGACCTGCAGTACGCGCAGGACGACATCCCCAACCAGCTCAGCCAGCTGGAAAACGAAATCACCAAGGGCCCGAAGGCGCTGATCATCGCTTCGATCGACGGCACGACCCTGTCGGACGCGCTGCAGAAGGCCGCTGACGCCGGCGTCGTCGTCGTCGCCTATGACCGCCTGATCAAGAAGACCGCCAATGTCGATTACTACACCACCTTCGACAATTTCGGCGTCGGCGTGATCCAGGCGAACTCGCTGGTCAAGGGCCTCAAGGAGCGCTTCCCGAACACCAAGCCGTGGAACGTCGAACTGTTCGGCGGCTCGCCGGACGACAACAACGCCTTCTTCTTCTACAACGGCGCAATCTCGGTGCTGCAGCCGCTGATCGATGACGGCTCGATCAAGATCAAGTCCGGCCAGACCGGCATGGACAAGGTCGGCACGCTGCGCTGGCTCGCCGCCACCGCCCAGGCGCGCATGGACAACCTTCTGTCGGCCAACTACTCGGACGGCAGCCGCGTCGATGGCGTTCTGTCGCCCTATGACGGCCTGTCGCGCGGCATCACCGCTTCGCTGCGCGCCGTCGGTTACGGCACCGACGCCCAGCCGTGGCCGATCGTGACCGGCCAGGACGCCGAGACCGCTTCGGTCAAGCTGATCATCACGGGCGAGCAATACTCGACCGTGTTCAAGGACACCCGCGAACTGGCCAAGGCCACCGTCGAACTCGTCGACAAGGTGCTCTCGGGCGGCAAGCCGGACGGCCTGGATGAAAAGACCTACAACAACGACGTCAAGGTCGTTCCCTCGATCCTTTTGACGCCGCATGAGGTCGACAAGTCGAACTACCAGGCACTGGTCGTCGACTCCGGCTACATCAAGGCCGACGAACTGAAGTAATCCGTTTAGAAAGACAGGGGTCCTGCGCGACGCAGGACCCCTTTCCGTTCACAAGCGACCCCGGTATTGTTTCTACCGGACTTGGTTTGCGTGCATGTCGTTGTCTCAAACCGCAAGCAATTTTGAGCGACATGCAACAGGAGGAGCTTGCCCTGATGACGACGATTTTGGAGATGCGCGACATCACCAAGACCTTCCCCGGCGTGAAGGCGCTGTCGAACGTCAACCTCAGCGTCGAAGAAGGCGAGATCCACGCCGTGGTTGGCGAGAACGGCGCCGGCAAGTCGACGCTGATGAAGGTTCTGTCGGGCGTCTATCCCGCCGGCACATATGACGGCCAGATCATTTTTCAGGGTCAGGAATGCCAGTTCAAAGGTATCCATGACAGCGAACACAAGGGCATCGTCATCATCCACCAGGAGCTAGCGCTGGTGCCGATGCTGTCGATCACCGAAAATATCTTCCTCGGCAACGAAAACGCCCGATACGGCGTCATCGACTGGGATGCCAACGAGGCGCGCACCGCTGCCCTGTTGAAGAAGGTGGGCCTCAAGGAGGACCCCAAGACACTGATCACCAATATCGGCGTCGGCAAGCAGCAGCTGGTCGAGATCGCCAAGGCGCTGAGCAAGGACGTCAAGCTTTTGATCCTCGATGAGCCGACCGCGTCGCTCAGCGAGAAAGACAGCCAGGCGCTGCTCGATCTTCTGCTCGAATTCAAGCGGCAAGGCATGACCTCGATCCTGATCTCGCACAAGCTCAACGAGATCAACCGGGTCGCCGACAAGGTAACCGTCATCCGTGACGGGCGCACCATCGAGACGCTGGCCAAGAAGGATATCTCCGAAGACCGCATCATCACCTCGATGGTCGGCCGTTCGCTAGACGACCGCTATCCGCCGCGCGAGCCCAAGATCGGCGAAGTCGTGTTCGAGGTGAAGAACTGGTCGGTCTATCACCCGCTCCATGCCGAGCGGCAGGTGATCAAGGGCATCGACATCAATGTGCGCAAGGGCGAGGTGGTCGGCATCGCCGGGCTGATGGGCGCCGGCCGCACCGAATTCGCCATGAGCCTGTTCGGCCGCTCCTATGGCCGCCGCATCACCGGCGAAGTGCTGCTCAAGGGCAAGCCGGTCGATGTCTCCTCGGTAAGCAAGGCGGTCCAACACGGCATCGCCTATGTCACCGAGGACCGCAAGACCTACGGCCTCAACCTCATCGACCATATCAAGCATAACATTACGCTGGCCAATCTCGACGGCGTGTCGCGCCACAGCGTGATCGACGACATGCGCGAACTTGCGGTCGCCAACGACTATCGCAAGAAGACCAATATCCGTGCGTCAAGCGTCTATCAGATGACCGGCAATCTTTCCGGCGGCAACCAGCAGAAGGTGGTGCTGTCGAAATGGTTGTTTGCCGACCCTGACGTGCTGATCCTCGACGAGCCGACACGCGGCATCGATGTCGGCGCCAAGTATGAAATCTACACGATCATCGCGCGCCTTGCCTCGGAGGGCAAGGCGATCGTGGTCATCTCGTCGGAAATGCCGGAATTGCTGGGGATTACCGACCGCATCTACGTCATGAACGAAGGGCGCATGGTGGGCGAAATGCCCGCGGCGGAAGCAAGCCAGGAAAAGATAATGCGCGCCATCGTCCGGGGAGAAGGAAAAGCAGCATGAGCACCGAAAGCGCCCCCGCCCCGCAGGGCAACGTCGCCGACGAACAGCGCCCGCGCATCGCCGTCTCGGCGCTGGCGACGAATTTACGCGAATACGGGCTGATCATAGCCCTGATCGTCATCATGCTGTTCTTCCAGTTCACCACGTCGGGGACGTTGTTCAAGCCGGTCAACCTCAGCAATCTGGTGCAGCAGAACTCCTTCATCATCGTGATGGCGCTGGGCATGCTGCTGGTGATCGTATCGGGCTATATCGACCTCAGCGTCGGATCGGTCGCCGGTTTCATCGGCGCGCTGGCGGCAAACATGATGGTCATCTGGCAACTCGGACCGCTGAGCAATCCGCTGGTGGTTTCGATCGTCTGCCTGGTCGCGGGTGGCCTGATCGGCGCCGCGCAAGGGTATTGGATCGCCTATCACCGGATACCGAGCTTCATCGTCACGCTGGCCGGCATGCTGATCTTCCGCGGCATTTGCCAGGCGTTGCTTGGCGGCGGCTCGTCGGTGGGTCCGCTTCCCGACGACTTCAAGATGCTCAGCTCCGGCTTCATCCCGGATGTGATCGGCCCACTGACGCTCGTCCCGCCGGTCGTGAACGCAGCCGGCAAGACCATCATGGGCAGCGGCGTGACCCTGCACATGACGACGGTCGTGCTGGGGCTGATCGCCGTGCTCGCCTATGCCTATTTCGGGGTCCGCACCCGGCGCAAACGAGAACGCCATGGTTATGAGGCCGAGCCCTTCACCCTGTTCGTGGTCAAGACGCTGGTCGCCAGCGCGCTGGCGCTGTTCCTGGTCTATGAGTTTGCCAGCTACCGCGGCCTGCCGGTGGTGCTGCTGGTCATGGGCGTGCTGATCACGCTGTTCGTCTTCGTCACCAAGCGCATGACCATCGGGAGGCGCATCTACGCCATGGGCGGCAATCCCAAGGCGGCGCAGCTGTCGGGCATCAACACCGAGCGGCTGACGCTGATGGTGTTCATCAATATGGGCGTGCTGTCGGCGCTTGGCGGCCTGATCATCGCGGCTCGTCTCGGCCAGGCGGTGCCGGCGGCGGGTCTCGGCTCGGAGCTCGACGTCATCGCCGCAGTGTTCATCGGCGGCGCCTCGGCGATGGGCGGCGTCGGCCAGGTCATCGGGGCAGTCGTCGGCGGCTTCATCATGGGCGTGATGAACAACGGCATGTCGATCATGGGCGTCAATGTCGACTGGCAGCAGGTGGTCAAAGGCCTGGTGCTGCTCGGCGCCGTGATCTTCGACGTCTACAACAAGAACAAGGCCTGACAAGCTTCAGGCGAGGCAAGCAGGAGGCATACGGTCGCGGCGCAGCCGGCAAGTTGTCGGCACAAGAAGTCCCCCGAGGGATGGAGCTCGCGAGCGCAATCCGGACGAAGAGTTCAACCCGTGGCGCGGCGAGGTCCGAGCCGCGCAGGTCAAGGTTTGCCAAGGGGCAACCCGGCCAAGGCACATGAGAGAGGATTTCATCATGCTAATCTCCCAGATCCTCGACGACGCCGAGACCATCCGCGTCGTCGCCCGCAATGGCGGCGGCAAGACCAGGATCATCAACGGCGCCCGCAGCGTCTATTCGCTGGCCATGGAAGCCGCGCGCACCGGAACGGCCCTCGCCGCGCTGATCGAG
Organism: Mesorhizobium sp. M1078; assembly: GCF_040318615.1. Lineage (NCBI taxonomy): Bacteria > Pseudomonadati > Pseudomonadota > Alphaproteobacteria > Hyphomicrobiales > Phyllobacteriaceae > Mesorhizobium > Mesorhizobium sp. M1078. The sequence continues at coordinate 144,071 of NZ_JAMYMP010000011.1, read as the reverse complement.
CGCAAGGGGTTCGGTGAAGCGATAGACCTCGACGCCGTCTACAAGAAGGGCCGGCTGGTGTCCCCGGTCAACCATCCCGATCCTGCGCATCTGCATCTGACCGGCACCGGCCTGACCCATCTCGGCTCGGCGGCGACGCGCGATTCCATGCACAAGAAGCTCAGCGATGGCGGCGAGGAGCAGCTTACCGATTCCATGAAGATGTTCCGCATGGGGCTCGAAGGCGGCAAGCCGGCCAAGGGCCAGACCGGCGTGCAGCCGGAATGGTTCTACAAGGGCAACGGCACCATGGCGGTGGCGCCGGGCGCCGCACTGATGTCGCCGGCCTTTGCGCAGGACGCCGGCGAGGAGCCGGAAATCGCCGGCATCTATGTCATCGGCGACGACGGCGCGCCGTTCCGCGTCGGCTTCACGCTGTCGAACGAGTTTTCCGATCATGTTACCGAGCGGGTGAACTATCTGTTCCTGGCACATTCCAAACTGCGCAACGCCTCGTTCGGGCCGGAAATCCTGATCGGCGACCTGCCGGCCGACGTCAGGGGCTCATCGCGAATCTATCGCGACAGCAATTTGCTGTGGGAAAAGCCGTTCCTGTCGGGCGAAGCGAACATGTCGCACACAATCGCCAATCTCGAACATCATCACTTCAAATATTCGGCCTTCCGCCAGCCGGGCGACGTGCATGTGCACATGTTCGGCACGGCGACGCTGTCCTTTGCCGACGGCATCAAGACTCAGGCCGGCGACGTTTTCGAGATCGAGGCCGCGGATTTCGGCCTGCCGCTGCGCAACCCGCTGGAGATTGAGCAGCCGGTTAAGGTGGCGGTGAAGGCGCTTTGAGGCAGCATCACAATTTGGGAGCCGGAAATGAACGGAATGCGGCTTGTCATTGTGTTCACGGGCGTGGCCCTGTTCCTGACCCAACCGTCGGTGGCCTTTAGCGCCGGCCAGTGCAGCCCGAAGTCCTATCGTGAAGCCCGTTTGGCGATGACGAGCCGTCTTCTGGCAACCGGCTATTCGAAAGCCCAGGTGAGCTTTCTGATGCGCAACACGGATCACATGACATCAGCGCTTCGCAGCGACAGGCTGAACAACAATGGCAAGGTCTGCGGCATCGACTCCGCCAAGGCCCATGTCCTCGGTTGCCTCGACAAGCAGTTGTTCCCGTTGAAGCGCGGCTCAAACGCTTCGCTCGACGAGGTCAAACTGACCGAAGGCTTTTGGGGCAGGAAACGTTTGGCCGCACGCGAACTGCTGTTTATCGGCCATTTTCATGCCTGCCTTGGCGCCGCGAAATCGTATCTCTTTCGCGGCTGACGCCGGCGGACGGGACTCAATAGATATCGAAATCGAAATACTTGGCCTGGATCTTCTTGTAAGTGCCGTCGGCGACGATGGCGTCTATCGCCGCGTTGAGCTTGTCGCGAAGTGCCGTGTCCTCCAGGCGGACAGCGATGCCGGCTTGCGTCTCGGTGCCCTTGACGTCACCGACAAGCTTGCAGCAGCCGTCGCTCGCCTTCTTCAGCCAGTCCATCAGAACGAATTTGTCGGAGATGACGGCGTCGAGACGGCCGTTCTGCAAGTCGGTGATCGCCTCTTCCTGGGTGGGGTAGAGTTTCGCCTCGGCGCCGGCCTTGCCATAGGCGTCCTGCGCATAGTCGGCCTGGGTGGTCGAGGCCTGCGCGCCCACCGTCTTGCCGGCAAGGGCTGCCGGTTCGGTGGAAGTGAGGTCGCTGTCCTTGGGCGCCACCAGCGCCAGCGGCGTCGTGTAGTATTTGTTGGTGAAGGCGACCTGTTTCTTGCGCTCCTCGGTGATGCTCATCGAGGCGATGATGGCGTCGAACTTTTTCGCCTGCAGCGCCGGGATGATGCCGTCCCAGTCCTGGGTGACGATCTCGCACTCGACCTTCATCTGCGCACACAGCGCATTGGCGATGTCGATGTCGAAGCCCTCGATCTTGCCGTCCGCGGTGATGGTGTTGAAGGGCGGATAAGCGCCCTCGGTGCCGATCTTCAATTTCTCCTGCGCCTCAGCCAGCGAGCCGGCCGATATCACCAGCATGGCAGCGCCCGCTGCCGATATGATCCATCTTGAAATCTGCATTTTGGTTCCCCTTGCGCGCCGTTCTCTTGCCGGCCACCGAAAGGCAGCCAAGCATGGTGAGGCAGCGCAGGCAAGTATTTTGCCTGACGGTGATCGAAGGTTCAGCCGGCGGGGCGGAAATGCTTGGAGAGCTTGAGGCCTTGCGCCTGGTAATTCGAGCCGAGATCGGTGCCGTAAAGCGCCTGCGGCCGCTTCAGCATGTGTTCGTAGACCAGCCGGCCGACGATCTGGCCGTGGTCGAGGATGAACGGCACTTCGTGGCTGCGCACTTCGAGCACCGCCCGGCTGCCGGTGCCGCCTGAGGCCGAATGGCCGAAGCCCGGATCGAAGAAGCCGGCATAGTGAACACGGAATTCGCCAACCAGCGGATCGAAGGGCGTCATCTCGGCGGCGTAGAGCGGCGGCACGTGCACGGCTTCGCGGCTGACCAGGATGTAGAACTCGTCCGGGTCGAGCACCAGTTCGCCGGCGCCGCTCTTATAGAGCGGCTCCCAGAAATCGACGGCATCCTGGGCGGCGCGCTTGTCGACATCGACCAAGCCGGTGTGATGCTTGCCGCGATAGCCGACCAGGCCGTTCTGGTCGCCGTCAAGATCGATCGACAGCGCAATGCCGCCGCCGGAAATGTTGGGCGGCTCGGTCGCCACCAGCATCTCGGCGCGGTGCAATTCGTTCAGTTCTGCCTCCGACAACAGCGCGTTGCCGGTGCGAAAGCGGATCTGCGACAGCCTCGATCCGGCGCGTACGACGATCGGGAAGGTGCGCGGACTGACTTCGAGATAAAGCGGCCCGTGATAGCCGGGGGCGATCTTGTCGAACTCATGGCCGCGATCGGTCATCACCCGGGTGAAGATGTCGAGCCGGCCGGTCGAGCTCTTCGGGTTGGCCGAGGCCGACACATTTGCGGGCAGCGCCAGGCTTTCGAGCAGCGGCACGATGTAGACGCAGCCGGTTTCCAGCACCGCGCCCTCGGCGAGACTGAACTCATGCAATTTCAGCCGGTGAAGCTTGTCGGCCACCAGATGATCGGGACCCGGCAGGAAGGAGGCGCGCACGCGAAAAGCCTTGTCGCCGAGCCTGAGATCGAGGCTCGCCGGCTGCACCTGGTCGACATCGAGCGCGCGCGGCGACTTCAGCGCGCCGGACTGAAACAGCGCGGAAATGTCCTGATCGGGAAGAATGCCTGTCTGCCGCAAAAGGCTGGCTCCGCTCCAAGGTCGGTCTCTTTGTGGCAGGTTCTTGCCGCAAAACCGCTGGATATTATTGCGGAACCTGCCTGGTACAAACCTCTTAATGAAGCCGGCAATTGACGCAAGCGCAGGTGAGGTCTAAAGGGTCGTTATCCCGTGGTGATTTGGCCGGTCGGCTTGCAGCCACGTTAAACAAGTCGCTAAAGGACCGTCGGGCCGCAAGGCCATATGGACCGGTTGCGACTTTCGCGGCCGGTTTTTTTGTGTCTGGAACAAAAACGATGAGCACCAAGAAGCGTAACTGGAAACCTCAGACCGCACTCGTGCACGGGGGAACGCTGCGTTCCCAGTTCGGCGAGACGTCCGAAGCGATGTACCTCACCCAAGGCTATGTCTACGAGACGGCGCAGGCTGCCGAGGCCCGTTTCAAGGGCGAGGAGCCGGGCTTCATCTATTCGCGCTATGCCAACCCTACCGTCGACATGTTCGAAAAGCGCATGTGCGCGCTGGAGGGTGCCGAAGATGCGCGCGCCACGGCGTCCGGCATGGCGGCGGTGACGGCAGCGCTCCTGTGCAGCGCCAAGGCCGGCGACCATATCGTTGCGGCGCGCGCGCTGTTCGGCTCCTGCCGCTGGGTGGTGGAGACGCTGGCGCCGAAATACGGCATCGAGGCAACGCTGGTCGACGGCACCGACATCGCCAACTGGGAAAAGGCGGTGCGGCCGAACACGAAACTGTTCTTCCTGGAAAGCCCGACCAATCCGACGCTGGAAGTGGTCGACATCGCAGCGGTGGCGGCGCTCGCCACCTCGATCGGCGCCAGGCTGATCGTCGACAATGTCTTTGCCACGCCCTTGCAGCAGAAGCCCTTGCAGCTCGGCGCCCATATCGTCGTCTACTCCGCGACCAAGCACATTGACGGCCAGGGACGCTGTCTCGGCGGCATCATCCTGTCGGACAAGAAATGGATCGACGAGAATTTGCACGACTATTTCCGCCACACCGGCCCGAGCCTGTCGCCGTTCAACGCCTGGACGCTGCTCAAGGGCCTGGAGACGCTGCCGGTTCGGGTGCGCCAGCAGACGGAAAGCGCGGCCAAGATCGCGGATTTCCTGGCAGGACGGCCGGAAATCGCCCGCGTCATCTATCCCGGCCGCGCCGACCACCCGCAGGCCGACATCGTCAAGAAGCAGATGACGGGCGGATCGACGCTGATCTGCCTCGACGTCAAGGGCGGCAAGCAGGCGGCCTTCGCCTTGCAGAACGCGCTCGACATCGTGCTGATCTCCAACAATCTCGGCGACGCCAAGAGCCTGATCACCCATCCGGCGACCACCACGCACAAGAACCTCAGCGACGAAGCTCGCGCCGAACTTGGCATCGGGCCGGGAACGCTCAGGCTGTCGGTCGGTCTTGAGGATACGGACGATCTGCTGGAGGACGTTGCGCAGGCGCTGAAGGCAGCCGGGTAGGCCGCGAGGCGTCACGCTCCCGACGAAACCTCTTCCAGTTCGGCCGTCTTGGTGCCGATGGTCATGGTGTTGCCGCGCCAGTCGACGGCGCCGCTCAGCCAGCCGCGCGCCCAGATGGCGGGAAGCATCATGTCGCGGACCATCATCGCCGGGACCATGCGCAGCGACAGATGCCAGCCCTTGGCCGCGGCCAGCGCGCATTCGGGAATGTAGGCCGCCGTCAGCACGGCCAACACCGTGGCCGGCAGGCTGATGCCGGCACTTGCGGCCGCCACCAGCGCCAACGCCAACGGCACGGCGACGCCGGTCAGGATCTCGGGTGCGAAAAACAGCGGGAAAGTGACGCGGCGCAACCGCGCCCAGCGCGCCTGACGCGACCAGATGTCGGCAAGTCGGCGCTGCCCCAGTGGTTGCTCGAAAGGCGAGGCAACGAGATTGACGCGCAGGCCCAGTCCGTTGACCAGCTTGGTTGCAGCAGCATCCTCGGCGATCTCGGCGGCCAGCGCGCGGATACCGCCACTGGTATCGAGCATCGGTTTGTTCCACAGCATGCTCTTGCCTTGGGCAAAGCCGAGACCGAGCGCCTCGCCGGCATATTGCCAGCGCGCCTGCAGCGTGTTGAGGAACGCGCATTCGACCTCGGCCCAAAAGCCATCCGGCCGAGAGCCGATCGGCGTCGAGCAGATAAGCCCGGTATTGGTCCGCCAGGCCGCCATCAGGTGCTGGACGTAATCCCTTGGCATCAGCACGTTGGAATCCGCCAGAATAACCCAATGATAGCGCGCCGCTTCCCAGCCCTTGACGCAGTTGTTGAGCTTCGGGTTGCTGCTGACGCGGTCGTCGCCGATCAGCAGCCGGGCCGGCACGTTGGGAAACAGGACGATCGCCCTGTTTATCAGTTTGACGACGGGATCGTCGGCGTGAGCGACGCAGAAGATCAGTTCGTAGCGCGGCCAGTCGAGCGAGAAGGCTCGCTGCAGCGTCTCTTGTGTGAACGGCTCCACGCCGCGCGACGGCACGACGATCGAGACCGGTGGCTGCTCGCCGGACGGCGGAGGGATAAGGCGACGCGCTTGCAGTTTCGACGAAGCAAGCAGGATGCTGGCGAGATTGGAAAGAAGCAAAGCGGAGGAAGCGAAGGCGGCTGTGAGAGCTAGTTCCATCGAGATCTGGTCACTCCGGAAAGGCCGCTCGCGGCTGCTTTGTCAGTCGACAGATGGGCCTTGAGTCGCCGGCAAGGTTTGCGCACACCAACATTGTCATGTGTCACTTAAATGACATTGTTTGTCGGCACTGCGCTTTGAGGCTGGCAGGACATGCCGCTCTGCGCGTATCAAACCGCATGGCGCGACAAATGTTCCCTGCTGCGCAACCGGAGCAGCCCATGTACCGCGCCGTCACGCGCAACATCGAAGTGCAGGTCAGACCGTTCTACCTGGAGGACCGCTCGGACCCGGCGGAGAACCGTTATGTCTGGGGCTACCAGGTGACGATCGACAACCAGTCGGACGATTTCGTGCAGCTTATGTCGCGTTACTGGCACATCACCGACGGCAGCGGCCGGATCGAGGAAGTGCGCGGCGCCGGCGTGGTCGGCGACCAGCCTGAGCTCAATCCCGGCGACAGCTATCAATACACGTCAGGCTGCCCGCTCTCGACGCCCTCCGGCTTCATGGTCGGCCACTACACCATGCGCAACAAAAAGGGCGAGACGTTCGACGTCGCTATTCCCGCGTTTTCGCTGGATCTGCCGGGGACCCGACGGACGGTGAATTAGGGGTTTTCTCCCCGTCACTATACGGGGAGAAATGCCCGGCAGGGCAATGAGGGGCAGCGCCAGAGTCATGAGGTTATCTTCCACGCACATGACCTAGGCTATGCGCGGCCATTCACCAAAGTTCGCGCTGCCCTCATCCGCCCTTCGGGCACCTTCTCCCCGTGAACGGGGAGAAGGAAGAGATGCTACTGAGTTGCAAACTCCGCCGGGTCGAAGTCGTACTGCTTCGAGCAGAACTCGCAGGCGACGTGGATGCCGCCATCTTCGGTGCTGTCCTTGATCTCCTGCGCGGAAAACCCCTCGAGGATGCCGCGTATCTTGTCCCTTGAGCAGGAACATTGGTCGGCGACCGGCACGCCGCCGAAGACGCGCACGCCATGTTCGTGGAACAGCCTGTAGAGCAGCCGCTCGGCGCCGATGGTCGGGTCGATCAGCTCGGTCGGCTCGATGGTGCCGAGCAGCGCCACCAGCTCGCGCCACGAATTGTCGGCCGGCTCCTGCGTCACGTCACGCGGATCGCCGTCGCCGCCCGAAATGTCGGGCACGCGCATGCGCTCGGGTGACTGCGGCAGGAACTGCGCCAGGATGCCGCCGGCGCGCCACTGCTCACGAGCGCCGCCGGGACCTGGCGTCAGCAGCTTGGCCACCGACAGCCTGAGGTCGGTCGGGATCTGCTCCGACTGGCGGAAATAGGTGCGCGCGGCGTCTTCCAGCGTCTCGCCGTCGAGCTGGACGATGCCCTGATAGCGCTGCGTGTGCGCGCCCTGGTCGATGGTCAGCGCCAAAACGCCGCTGCCCAGCAGCGTCTGCTGCGAGGTCTGGCCTCCGGCCACCAGGGCCTCCAGCCGGTCGGCGTCGAAACGCGCATAGGCGCGCAATGCCGAAGGCGTGGAGAAATCCGCGACCAGCATGTCGACCGGCCCGTCGGTGCGGGTCTGCAGGATGAACTTGCCTTCGAATTTGAGCGAGGTGCCGAGCAGCACCGTCAGCACACAGGCTTCCGCGAGCAGGCGGGCGACCGGCTCGGGATAGTCGTGACGGTTGAGGATGGCGTCGAGCATCGGCCCGAGTTGCACGGTGCGGCCGCGCACGTCGAGCGGGCCGACCTCGAAGGGTACGACATGATCGTCGCCGGCATAGCCGAACTCGCCGAGTTTGGGGTGATGTTCAGTCACTTGATGCGTTTCCAACATGACAAAGCTCCAGGGCGCGGCCATGCGGCCCGGAGGGGTGCATGCGTCCAAACGCGCTTGATTTGCGTGATGCGGCGCAAATAGGCATCACGCCGCCCCGGATCAAGCGCTTCGAGATCAAGCGCCTGGAGATCAAGCGCCCAGACACCAGGCCAAAACCGCCTTCTGGGCGTGAAGCCGGTTCTCGGCTTCGTCGAAGACCACCGAATGCGGACCGTCGATGACCTCGTCGGTCACTTCCTCGCCGCGGTGCGCCGGCAGGCAGTGCATGAACAGGGCGTCGGGCTTGGCCCTGGCCATCAGCGCCGCATTGACCTGATAGGGCGAGAAGACATTATGGCCGCGGGCGCGGTGTTCCTGGCCCATAGACACCCAGCAGTCGGTGACGATGCAGTCGGCTTGGTCGACGGCCTCTTCGGGCGAGCGGGTGAAGTGCAGCTTGCCGCCATTGGACTTCGACCAGTCGATGTGCTTTTGCGCCGGCTCGCTGCCTTCCGGCACTGCGACGTTCAGGTTGAAGCGGAACCGCGCCGAAGCTTCGAGCAGCGAATGCAGCACGTTGTTGCCGTCGCCGGTCCAGGCGATGGTCTTGCCGGCAACCGGACCGCGATGCTCCTCGAAGGTCATGATGTCGGCCATCAGCTGACAGGGATGGGTGTCGTCGGTCAGCCCGTTGATGACCGGAATCGTGGCATTCTCGGTCAGCTCGAGCAGCCGCTCATGCGACGTGGTGCGGATCATGATGGCGTCGACATAGCGCGACAGCACCTTGGCGGTGTCGGCAATGGTCTCGGAGCGGCCGAGCTGCATTTCGGTGCCGGTCAGCATGATGGTCTCGCCGCCGAGCTGTCGCATGCCGACGTCGAAGGACACGCGCGTGCGCGTCGACGGCTTGTCGAAGATCATGGCCAGCACCTTGCCTTCGAGCGGTTTGGTCCGTTCGCCGGCCTTGAGGCGCGCCTTGCGCACCACCGCATCGTCCAGCATCAGGCGCAGATCGCCTTCGGAAACGGCGGAAAGATCGGTGAAATGGCGAAGGCTCATCGGGAATGGTTCTCGGGATTACTTCGCGGCGGCCGCGGCGATGGCGTCGGTCAGGCCCTTGGCGGCGGCGCGGATGCGATCGAGCGCTTCGCCGATCTCGGCGTCGGTGACGGTCAGCGGCGGCAGCAGACGAATGACGTTGTCGCCGGCCGGCACCGCCAGCAGATGCTGGTCGCGCAGCGCCATGTTGACCTTGGTGTTTGGCATGGCGCATTTCAGGCCAAGCATCAGGCCGCTGCCCCTGATGCCTTCGATGACATCGGGAAATTCGTCGGCGACCGCCGCCAGGCCCTGCTTCATCAGCAATGCCTTGCGCTGGACGTCTTCAAGGAAGCCGTCTTCCAGCACGACGTCGAGCACAGCGTTGCCGACCGCCATGGCCAGCGGATTGCCGCCGAAAGTGGTGCCATGCACGCCTGCCGTCATGCCGACGACAGCGTCGTCGGTGGCGAGGCACGCGCCCATCGGAAAGCCGCCGCCAATGCCTTTGGCAATCGCCATGATGTCGGGCGTCACGCCGGTCCATTCATGCGCGAACAGCTTTCCGGTGCGACCGATACCGCACTGGACCTCATCGAAGATCAGCAGCAGGCCGTGCTGGTCGCAGAGCTGCCGCAGCCGTTTCAAGGATTGCGTCGGCACCGGGCGGATGCCGCCCTCGCCTTGCACCGGTTCGATCAGGATCGCGGCGGTCTCTGGTGTGATCGCCTTTTCGGCGGCGTCGATGTCGTCGAAGCCGACCTGGTCGAAGCCTTCGACCTTGGGCCCAAAACCTTCGAGATATTTGTACTGGCCGCCGGCGGCGATGGTCGCCAGCGTGCGGCCGTGGAAGGCGCCTTCGAAGGTGACGACCCGGAAGCGCTCGGGATGGCCCTTGACGAACTGGTAGCGCCGCGCCGTCTTGATCGCGCATTCGAGCGCCTCGGCGCCGGAATTGGTGAAGAACACCTTGTCGGCGAAGGTGGCGTCAGCCAGCCGCTCGCCGAGCCGGGTCTGCCCCGGGATCTCGTAGAGATTGGAGACGTGCCAGAGCTTGGCCGCCTGTTCGGTCAGCGCCGAGACCAGATGCGGATGGCTGTGGCCCAACGAATTGACCGCGATGCCGCCAGCGAAATCGAGATATCGCTCGCCCTTGTCGGTAACCAGCCAGGTGCCTTCGCCATGATCGAAGGCCAAAGGGGCGCGGGCAAAGGTCTCGTAAAGCGCCGAACCGCTCATTATATGCGTCTCCGGTACCGGAAAAATCAAAAAAGCCGCCAAAGCGGCGGCCTTTGCGGCTTATCGTGTTTTTCGGCCATGAAGTCAACGAAAACGTCGTGCAGAGGCGCGTGGCCAGCTCCCGACGAGACGCCGGTTCATAAGCGACCGGGCAAGTTGGGGAAAACCTAAAAAACCGATTCGTGTTGCACCTGGGACTCTTGTCACCGAGTCAACACATGAGGTAATTGTAGTCGGGAAATAACTAGATTTCGTGCGGCGGACCTAATCACCTAATATATGTGGTGTCTGCCCCGGCAAAGATTGCCGGGTCGGGAACGGATTCCGGCTGCCGCACACATAGCAGGAGCGCGGTCTCATGAACTGGACTGACGAGCGGGTCGAACTTCTCAGGAAACTGTGGTCGGAGGGCTTGAGCGCAAGCCAGATCGCCGCACAACTCGGCGGGGTCAGCCGCAACGCGGTCATCGGCAAGGTGCACCGGCTGAAGCTGTCGGGCCGCGGACGCTCGACCGCGACGCCGGCGCGTCAGAAGAAGACAACGCAGGGATCTTCGATCCAGAAATCGGTGCCTCGCGCCGCAACCACGCAGCGCCATGTCACGACTTCGATCGGGGCGAACGCACTGCAGGCGCAGTTCGACGCCGAGCCAGTGGCGCGCCACTACATCCGCCCGGTCGAAAACGTCGTCGTGCCGATCTCGCGGCATCTGCAGCTCACCGATCTCACCGAGCGCACCTGCAAATGGCCGAATGGCGATCCGCTATCGGAAGACTTCAACTTCTGCGGCAACGAGGCGGCTGAAACCGGACCTTACTGCAAGTACCACGCAAGGGTGGCGTTCCAGCCGGCTTCAGAGCGGCGCAGGAGCCGGTAGTTAGGAATAGGGATTGGGGACTGGGCAGTAGGGAATGGGGTAGCGCTCGTGAGGCGCCACCTTATTCTGCCTACTGCCTACTGCCTACTGCCTACTGCCTACTGCCTACTGCCTACTGCCTACTGCCTACTGCCTACTGCCTACTGCCTACCATCACAGCCACCCACTCTTCCGAAATCGCCAATACAAAAACGAGCAGATCAGCGCGATCGAGACCAATACGACGGGATAGCCGTATTGCATCTTCAGTTCCGGCATGTCGTCGAAATTCATGCCGTAAATGCCGGCGAGCGCCGTCGGCACCGCCAGGATCGCGGCCCATGAGGCCAGCTTCTTGGTGTTCGCGGTTTCCTGGCTCTGGCCGACCAGCAGGCTGGCTTCGAAAGCGAAGGCCAGAACCTCGCGCAGGCTGTCGATCTTTTCCTGCACGGTGCGGATATGGTCGGTGACATCGCGAAACAGCGGATGCATTGCGGTATGGATCTGCGGCAGTTCGGCGCTGGTCAGCCGGCGGCAGACCTCGACCAACGGCAGCGCCGCATTGCGCAGGCGCAACAGATCGCGGCGCAGCATGTAGAGCCGCTCGATGTCGGGACCGGTCATCGGCTTCAGCAGCACCCTGTCCTCGATCGCCTCGACCTCGTCCTCGATCTGCTCGAGCACCGGCATGTAGTTGTCGACGATGAAGTCGAGAATGGCGTAGAGGACGAAATCCTCGCCCTTGGCCAGTGAGTGCGGACAACTTTCCCAGTGCTGGCGCACGGCGGCGTATGAGGTCGAGGGACCATGCCTGACGCTGACGATATAGCCTGAGCCGACGAACAGATGCGTCTCGCCGAAGGTGACGCGTCCGTCGATCAGCTGTGCAGTGCGGGCAACGATGAACAGCGCATCGCCATATTGCTCGATCTTCGGCCGCTGGTGCGGATGTTCGGCGTCTTCGATCGCCAGTTCGTGCAGATGAAATTGCGCCTTGACGCGCAGCAGAAGCTCGCGGTCGGGTTCGAGCAGCCCGATCCAGACGACATGGCCCGACTTCTTGGCCCATTCGCCGGCTTCCTCGATCGGTATGTCGGCGATGCGCTTGCCGGCGGTGTAGACGCTCGACGCGATGATGCCGGACGATGCCGGCGCCGGCTTGAACTCTCGGACATATTCCATCGCAGCCTCCTGAGCGCCTGGCCTTGGCCAGGAACCGAGACGCTAACATCCGGGCAGTTTAGCGCAATATGATTAAGCGTTCGAGGGGCGCGCGATCACTTCACCGGCAGCGCCGGCAGGGCAACCTTGTCGGTCTTGTCGCCCTTGGGACGCTCGGCCGGCAACTGCTCGCCGGTAACGATGTAGTAGATCGTCTCGGCAATGTTGGTGGCGTGGTCGCCGATGCGCTCGATGTTCTTGGCGCAAAACAGCAGATGCGTGCACGGCGTGATGTTGCGCGGATCTTCCATCATGTAGGTCAAAAGCTCGCGAAACAGCGAGGTGTACATGGCGTCGATCTGGTCGTCGCGGTCGCGAACGAAGCCTATTTTCTCGACCGAGCGCGAGGCATAGACGTCGAGCACTTCCTTGAGCTGGGTCAAAGCGAGTTCGGCCAGCGCCTCGAGGCCACGAAACAGGCTGGTCGGCTGGCGGCCGTCAATGACGCTGACCACCCGCTTGGCGACGTTCTTGCCGAGGTCGCCGACCCGTTCGAGGTCGGCCGAAATGCGGATGGCGCCGACGATCTCGCGCAGATCCGTCGCCATGGGCTGGCGCTTGGCGATGATGACGATGGCTTTGTCGTCGATTTCGCGCTGGCCATCGTCAAGCACGATGTCGTCACGAATGACCTTCTGGGCGAGGCCGGGATCGGCATTGACCAGCGCCTGGATCGCCTGCTCGACCATGCGCTCGGCATGGCCGCCCATCGCAGCGATGCGCTTCGCCAGGTATTTCAGCTCTTCGTCATAGGCGCTGACAATGTGTACGGACTGCATGGGCGAAATGCCTTCCTTAAATCTTTGGCCTTTTGAGTCGTTTTCCTCGACCCTGTGCTGATACGCTAGCCGGATGACAGAAAGAAGAAACAGGCAGTAAGCAGATAGTACCGCCTCAGCCTGCCGGCAAATGGACCGTGAACGCCGCGCCCTTGCCAACTTCCGACTTGATCGAAAGCCGGGCGTTGTGGCGCGTCAGAATATGCTTGACGATGGACAGGCCAAGACCGGTGCCTTTCTGGGTGCGGCTGCTCTCCACGTCGACGCGATAGAAGCGCTCGGTAATGCGCGGTATGTGCTCTTCCGGGATGCCCGGGCCATAGTCCCTGATGGTTACATCGATGCCCGGTTCCGGGCCGGCCTCGCCCCGCGCGATCGACACCGTGACGCGTCCGCCAGGCTGGCCGTATTTGCAGGCGTTTTCCAAGAGATTCTCGAACACCTGGAACAGCTCGTCGCGGTCTCCGGGCACGTCGAGCGGCCCCTCGGCGTAGTTGCGGTCGATGACGACGCCGTTCTCGCTGGCGAGCGGGCCCAGTGAATCGATGACGCTGTCGATGGACTGGCGCAGATCGACCTCGGTTCCTGGCCTCAGGTAAGGCTTCATTTCAAGCCTCGACAGCGACAGGAGATCGTCGATGAGGCGCGCCATGCGGCCGGTCTGGTTCTGCATGATCTGCAGGAACTGCTCGCGCGCCGCCGGATCGTTGCGGGCCGGGCCGCGCAACGTCTCGATGAAGCCCGAGATCGAAGCAAGCGGGGTGCGCAACTCGTGGCTGGCATTGGCTATGAAGTCAGCGCGCATGCGGTCGATACGGCGCGTCTCACTCTGGTCCTTGAATACCAGCACATAGAGATCGGTGGCGTGGCCGACCGAGGACGCGCTGACCCGGTAGGCCCGTTCCACCGGCAGCTTCTCGGTGTAGTCGACGGCATCCGAGGCGACGGTTCCCGACAGCACGCGGTCCAGCAATGCCTGCATTTCCGGCGCGCGGAATTTTAGCGACAGCGACAGGCCGGGCGCGATACCGACAAAGGCGGCAAAGGCGGCGGCATTGGCGTGGACGATGGTGGCGGTGCGGTCGAAGATGATCAGCGGATCGGCAACGGCAGCCGCAAGATATTCGCCGGAAAGCCGCTGCAGCCCGCTCGCCTCGACCGTGGTAATGGTCTCAGCAGACCGGCTGGCGCCACCGGTTGGCAGAAGCGCGGCGGCCAGCAGCACCGTCAACGCAGCCAGGACGACATAGGCGGAGATACCGGCAAACCCATATACGGCCATGATGGCGATCGCACCGGCGGCAAGCAGCCATCGGCTGTTCCACAGCCGGCCGGCGACGGCCTGCCCCGTGGTTGTCCGCTCTGCGCCGGTGTCAGCCATTCGTGCTTTCCGTGCTTCTGCGCCGGTCCCGCCGAAACTTCCGCTGGACCGGGTTTGAGGCCCCCCATAGCATGAGTCCGCAAGCTGGAAAGGTTCGTCTCGATGAAAAAAGCCAAGGAAAGTCCCGCCGCAGAGCCGGCAAAGGGGCCGCTGAAGATCAAGGTGGACGGCAAGGAGCGGGAGTTCGACATCGAAAACCCCGAGCTTCCCAGCTGGATCGAGGACCACAAACTGACCGCAGGCGACTACCCCTACGACAAGAAAATGAAGAGCGAGGAGTATGACGAGACGCTGGAGCGGCTGCAGATCGAACTGGTCAAGGCGCAGGCCTGGCTGCAGGCGACCGGCAGCAGAGTGATGTCGCTGTTCGAGGGGCGCGATGCCGCCGGCAAGGGCGGCACCATCTCGGTGCTGCGCCAGTATCTCAATCCTCGAACCGCGCGCAACGTGGCGCTGACCAAGCCGACCCCGACCGAAGTCGGGCAATGGTACTACCAGCGCTACGTCGCCCATTTCCCGACATCGGGCGAATTCGTCACCTTCGACCGTTCCTGGTACAACCGCGGCGGCGTCGAGCCGGTGATGGGCTTCTGCACACCGGAACAGCATGCAAAATTCCTCGACGAGACGCCGCATTTCGAGCGGATGATCTCCAATGAGGGCATCTATTTCTTCAAATTCTGGCTCAACATCGGCCGCGAGACCCAGCTCGAACGGTTTCACGACCGCCGCTGGTCGCCGCTGAAGAACTGGAAGTTCTCGCCGATCGATATTGCCGGCATCACCAAATGGGACGACTACACCAAGGCGCGCGACCAGATGGTCGAGCGCACGCACAAACAGTTCGCGCCCTGGATCATCGTGCGGGCCAATGACAAGCGACGCTCGCGGCTGGCCGTCATGCGGCGCATCCTGTTGTCACTGCCCTATGATGGGCGCGATCTAGACGCCATCGGCAAGGAAGATAAGAAGATCGTCGGCGAAGGGCCGTCGTTTCTCGAGAAGTAGAGACTGGCCTCGATAGGCAGAGGCTGAAATTACAGAGCCCACCCCCACACGGAGGTGGGCTCTGTGGCCATTGTCTAAAGCGCATCGCATTTGAACGGATTCACGCGACGCGCTTTAGGTCTTTGTTTCATGCATGTCGTTCTCTCAAAACCGGGGCCACTTTGAGCGACATGCATTAAAGCGCGTCGGGTGAAGACAGTCTCACGACGCCTGCCGCATGCCGAGCATGTGGGGGGTGCCCCTGGCCAACACCGGGGCGTGATGGTTGCGGCGCGAGCGCACGACATCCAGCGTATGCTCGTTGAAGGTCAGCAGTGTGGCGACGACCTGCTGGTTGCCATAGGTGCGCTGGTAACCGAGCGGCGTCGCGAGGAAGTGCAACTGCAGCGTCCGCAGCACCCACACCGGCTCGACCTCGATAATGACCTGATCGACATTGCGAGCAAGGCCCCATTCGACGAAGCCGGCGATCAGTTCGGTGCCGACCGTAGACACGCCGCGCTTGCCATCGCGAAAGCCTGGCGCCACCGCGTAACGGGTTAGCTCCCAGACATTCGGTCCCGAAGGGCGCTTTCCCTCGCAGAGTTCCGGCATCACATCGCTAAGGAGATGCGGCCGTGTGGTCGGCAGCATCCGATGATAGCCTGCAAGCTCGCCATTGCGTATGACAAGGTGGTGTTCGGCCTCATCATGGTCGAATTGATCGATTTCGAGGCCGTCCGGGCGATCGAGATCGGTCCACCGCATCTCATCGACGAAGACCTTGTGACGCAGGCGATGGACGGCCTCCCATAGGTCGGGACGTTCCATCAGTTGTTGAGTGGTAAGGGAAAATAGCATTAGCCGTCTCCTGGGCTTAAGAGGAAGATACGGCCGGGCTTTCCCGAAAAAATTGCGCGAAGGTGTTGGCAAGGATTTCCAGGCTGCCACAGCCGACATGGCTAATATAGCTGCGTCTAAACGCCTCCGCGATGGCGTGCACCCTGTTGGCGACGCCGAGTCTGCTTTTGGCGTTAAGAAAGCATTAGCCGTCTCAAGAGGACGACAGGGGCCGGTCTTTTCTGAAGATATGACGCCAACAATGCGGCCATAAATTTCGGGCCGCCAGAACCGGCCTAGCTGATATAGCCGTGCCTGACTGCTTCGGCGACTGCCTGCACACGGTTGGCGGCGCCTAGTTTGCTCTTGGCGTTGAGAAGGTGTTTCTCAGAGGTATGCTCCGAGATGCCGAGGATCTGCGAAATCTCCCACTCGGATTTTCCGACCGCCGCCCATTGCAGGCATTCGCGCTCGCGCGGCGTCAATTCAATGTGATCGATAGATTTGCCGGCCGTCGTTTGAAGCTGCATGGCGCGGCCGATGGCATAGGTGGAGGCCAGCGAGACCATTGCGAATTCGGCTTCGGACAGTTCGACCGCCTCACCGCCCAGCGAGACCAGCGCGATCTGGCCTTCGAGCGTGATCAGCGGGAAGGCGAGGCCGTCACGCAGCTTGAACTGGCGGGCGTCGCGCATTACCTCGGCGCTGCTCTTGTCGGCGGGCATGCTTTGAACGGCATCGCGCCATTGGAATGGCGCCCGAAACTGCTTCAAATGGCTGACGACCGGATCGTGGTCGACGTAGTTGCGCGATAAGTAACGCTCCAGCCATTCGCTAGGCCAATCGCAGAGCAGCACATGGTCCTTCGTCTGGCTGCTTGGTGTACCGGGCTGCGGCACCGTTGCGCCTATCAGGGCCGTCAATCCGAAATTCGAGGTGACACTAAGTAGCTGCTCGCACACCGCAGCCGACGTGTCGGCACGCTGCACCCGGTCAATATATTCAAGTGTCCGGTCAAAATAACCCATCGCAACATCTACCCCATGTTGCCTACCGCTCTTGAGACCGATGCTACGTGCCTGCCCCGCACTTAGCCATCAACCCCGGATTGCAAAGCCACATCCTTAGCTTTTCTAACGCCAGCGACCGCCAACCCCGGGCCGACTCTGTGCGGCTATTTGCAACCTCGCCAAAGCATAACCCGAAATTTGCCCTTTGAAATCAAAAACAATTGTGCCTGCGCCGTTTTCGTATCACAAGCCAACGGCCAAGACGGGCGGAGTTTTTTGTGACATCACGCTGGATAACCATCGCCTTGCTGTCGATGCTGATCGGAGTGCAGCCGTTTGCCGGCGCTGTGCGGGCAGCGGAACCGCAGGTGCCGGTGCTTTGGGATGCCAAGGAGCGGCTGCCGAAGCCGGACCTTGCGGCGCTGCCGAGGCTCAGGTTCCTCACCACAACCGATTTCCCGCCCTTCAATTTTCTCGACGGCACGGGCCGACTGTCCGGCTTCCACATCGACCTGGCGCGGGCGATTTGCGCCGAACTCGACATCGCCGACAAATGCCAGATCCAGGCGCTGCCCTGGGCCGAACTCGACGACGCGTTGCAGAAGGGCGAAGGCGAGGCGATCATCGCCGGCATCGCCGCAACGCCGGAGACGCGGGCGAAGTACAGCTTTTCGCGCTCCTATCTACAGTTTCCGGCGCGCTTCATCATGCCGAAGACCAAGGCCTTCGCCGAGCCGATCCTCGACAAATTGCGCTCGAAGCGGGTCGGCGTGCTGGCCGGCTCGGCGCATGAAAAGATGCTGCGCGATTATTTCGGCACCGTGCAGATCATCCGCTTTCAACGGCCGGAAGACCTCTACAGCGACTTGAAGAGCGCCAAGATCGATGCCGCCTTCGGCGACGGCATGCGCTTTTCCTTCTGGCTGGGCGGCACGGACGCCGCCGGTTGCTGCCGCTTCGCCGGTGGACCCTACCTGGCGCCGGAATATCTGGGGTCCGGCATGACCATTGCCACCCGGGCCAGCGACCCAGCGCTGGCCGCAGCCATGGACTACGCGCTGCAGGAGATATCGGTGAAAGGCACCTTCGCCGAATTCTACCTGCGCTATTTCCCGGTCAGCTTTTTCTGATCCGGTCCCGGTCAGCTTCCTCTAGGGGCTGGATCAGGTCAGCGTGCGCAGGCGGGCCTTCGCCCCGCGCGCGATGGCTGCGGCGGTCAGCGTGTCGAGATCGAGCTCACGCCGGATCAACTGCAGCACCCGCAATTCCTCCATGCGCATTTCGAGATCGACGGCGGCAACTTCGAAGGCGGCGGCATAAGCGGTGTCGCGCAACCGCTCGGGCAAAGTCTCGGCGACACGCTCGAGCACGCCTTCCAATCCATCCTTTTCATGCAGCATCTTCTGGCAGTCCTGCGCAATGGCGATCAGCCTGTCCTGCTTGAAATCCTCGAACACCGGCCAGCTGCGGACGACGTCGCCGATGCGCGCCAGTTCGATATCGGTCATGTCGCGATCGGAAGCCGAGGTGATGACCATCAGGTAGATCAGGGCTTCATGGGTGGACGGCAACGGCATTCAAAACTCCTTGATAGTGAGGGTCGAAGGTAGGGACGCCACGGCGCCGTCGCAACGAAAACGCCTGATATCGTTGACGCTCCGCCCTGTCGCGCCTAGAGACCCGGTTGAAAAATCTTACCAGCCGCGAAGCCGGCCCATGACTGGAACTTTGACATGACGGGATCAAACATCGCCGATCTCAACCCCGAAATGCTTGCGGCAGCCGCCGAAAGCAAGGCCTGGCCGTTCGAGGAAGCCAAAAAGATCATCGAGCGCTACAAAGGCGGCGACTTTCCCGAGACCGTCCTGTTCGAGACCGGCTACGGCCCGTCGGGCCTGCCGCATATCGGCACGTTCGGCGAGGTCGCGCGCACCTCAATGGTGCGCCATGCCTTTCACGTGCTGACCGGGAACAAGGTCAAGACGAAGCTGCTCTGCTTCTCCGACGATATGGACGGCATGCGCAAGATTCCCGACAATGTGCCGGATCGCGCAGCGCTCGAGCCCTATCTGCATATGCCGCTGTCGTCGGTGCCCAATCCGTTCGGCGGCGACTATGCGAGCTTTGCCGACCACAACAACGCGATGCTGTGCCGCTTCCTCGACACGTTCGGCTTCGACTACGAATTCGCCAGCGCCACGCAGTACTACAAGGCCGGCCGCTTCGATGCGATGCTGGTGCGCGCCGCCGAGCGCTATGAGCAGATCATGGCGGTGATGCTGCCGACGCTGGGGCCGGAGCGGCAGGCAACCTACAGCCCGTTCCTGCCGATCTCGCCGAAGAGCGGGCGCGTGCTCTACGTGCCGATGAAGCATGTCGACGCCAAGGCCGGCAACATCACCTTCGACGATGAGGGCACCGAGACCACGCTTTCGGTGACCGGCGGGAAGGTCAAGCTGCAGTGGAAGCCGGATTTCGGCATGCGCTGGGCAGCGCTCGGCGTCGATTTCGAAATGTTCGGCAAGGACCACCAGACGAACGCGGTGATCTACGACCGCATCTGCAACATTCTCGGCGGGCGCGCGCCCGAGCATTTCGTCTACGAACTGTTCCTGGACGAGAACGGCCAGAAGATCTCGAAGTCGAAGGGCAACGGGCTGACCATCGACGAATGGCTGCGCTACGCGCCGACCGAAAGCCTCGGCCTCTATATGTATCAACGGCCAAGGCAGGCGAAAAAGCTCTATTTCGACGTCATCCCACGCGCCGTCGACGAGTACTACACCTTCCTCAACGCCTATCCGCGCCAGGACTGGAAGGAGCGGCTGGGCAATCCGGTCTGGCACATGCATGACGGCAAGCCGCCTTCCATCGACATGCCGGTGCCGTTCTCGCTGCTGCTCAACCTGGTCAGCGCCTCCAACGCGCAAAACAAGGATGTGCTGTGGGGCTTCATCTCGCGCCATGCATCTGGCGTGACGCCGGCGACGCATCCCGAACTCGACCAGCTGGTCGGTTTCGCCATCCGCTACTTCGACGATTTCGTGAAGCCGACGAAGACCTTCCGGCCGGCCGACGATGTCGAACGCGTGGCGCTGGAAGCGCTTGGCAACGCGCTTGCTGGCCTGCCGGCCGGCGCCGACGGCGAAGCGATCCAGAACGCTTCGCTCAACGTGGCGCGCAAGATCGAACGCTATCAGGACCATTCGAAGAAGAGCCCGGACGGCGGCCCTGGTGTCTCGGGCGCTTTCTTCCAGATGATCTACCAGGTGCTGATCGGCCAGGAACGCGGACCGCGCTTCGGTTCGTTCGCAGCCCTCTACGGCATCGCCGAAACCCGCGCGCTCATTGAGCGGGCGCTGGCTGGTCAGCTGGCGGCGTAATTTCCGTCCCGGCCGGCGGCGTGTCCATCGCCGGGGCATCGAGGATCGGTTGCGACGCCGTCGGTGCCGCAACCGGCGTTGGCGCCGGTGGCAGGCCGCCAAGATTGGGCGCGGCACCGAAGACGCCCTTCTTGGCGGCGCGCGCCTTGTCGCCCGCTTCGACATAGGGGCCGCCTGCCGTGGCGCGCGCCCAGCCGTTTTCGACCAGCCACTGGCCGACATCCAGCTTGCCGATGCGGCATTCGGCGGCGATCAGCGCACGGTCGGCCTCCGGCGGCACCTTGCAGGCAACGGCCCGGCCGCGCAGGAAAGACCGGAACGCGGTGCGCGCCCTGATACCGCAAGCCCAGGACTTGCCGCCCTCGGTGCAGGTCTCGTCTTGCCTGACGATGTCGATGCCGGAGACCGTCACGGAATAACCATTGGCTTCGATCAGGCCGGCGGCGGCCGCGACCGGCTGGAACAGTTTTGTTCCTCCCCAGTCGTCGACCGCTCTGCGCCCACGCGGCTTGGGCGGTCCGGCCAGCGCCAGGTCGCTCAGCGGCTCGCGTGGCTCAACCCGTTCAAGTTCTTCTACCGGCAGCGGCGGCGGTGCGATGGCCTCGGGATCGATCGCCCTCGAATGCACCTGAGGCGAGTGCATCGGAGGCTTGACGGGCTGGACCTCGGGGATCGCCGACGTCGCCGGCTCCTCGGGCACGGCCTCGGTGTCCGGGTCGATCTGGTCGACAGTAATGGCGGGGCCGTCGCGATGCAGCGCGCGACCGCCGGCGACGACAATGGCGACCATCACCGGGATCGCCAGGAGGGCTATGAGGATTTGAAGCAGACGCACCGCGAGACCTACTGGCTTGCCCAGACGATCCGCGCCACCCATTCGACATCGCGCATCGCGATGTCGCGGTCCGGATGGTCGGGGTTGAGCGAAATCAGCACGATCGATTTCGTCGTCTGGCGGTCGAGCACCTTGGCCATGACTTCGCCGGCATTGGTCTTGACGACGACGCGGTCGCCCTTGCGGGTAGCGGCGCCCGGCTCGACGATCAGCACATCGCCATTGCGGTAGAGCGGCAGCATGGAATCGCCCTGCACCTTCAACGCATAGGAGGTTTCGGTCGCCCGTGCCGGAAGCTCGACAAGGTCCCAGCCCTGGCCTGAGGGATAGCCGGCATCATCGAAGAAGCCGCCGGCGCCGGCCTGGGCGAAGCCGAGCAGCGGCACCGCTGAACGCTGCGGGGCTAACGAGCCCGAAGCTGTCTTGGCGCGGCCTTCGACCAGTCCGGTGAATTCGTCGAGCGAAGCGCCTGTCGCCTCGATGATCTTGGCCAGCGATTCGGTCGAGGGCCAGCGCGGTCGCCCATCCGAGGACAGCCGCTTCGACTTGTTGAAAGCGGTGGAGTCCAGACCGGCTCGCCGGGCCAGGCCGGAGGCCGACAATGAATAGCGCTCGGCGAGAGCGTCGATGGCTGCCCAAACTCGGTCATGCGAGAGCAATTCGCTCTCCTCAAAACAGGAAAAAATACCTTTTCCTTCTAACGCGCGGTCATCCGATTGTCCACCGGCGCGCGGCCCGATCCCCTAAAAAGCTGTGTGCGGCGAAGTCGTCATGGATGCCTCAAACTGCCTTGGCAAGGCTGCGCAATCCTTGGTGGGAGGTCATGCAAACCCGCTCGGCCTCGGTCGGCGGCCGCGGTTGAACGGAGCGGGCAAGCGTCCTATTGGACGCGCCAAGGACGCAGTAGCATTTGATTTGGCGCATGATCCTTTCCGAAAATCGATTCCGATTTTCGGGGTCATGCGCGAGGTCGGCGAGCATCATGTAGCGGGCGTTGTTGAGATGGAGGTTGAAGTCGATGTCGGCAGGCAGCGAAAAGCCAGCCGACTTTCGCTGCCGACCGCGTAAGGGTCACGGCGCGCCTTGCCGTGGCCATGCGCGCGAGGCGCCCTCAGACGTACATGGGGCGCTAGCTCAAGCGGCCTTCTGCACTTCGCCTTTCGCATAGGGATCGAAGCGCTGGTAGAAGGTCTCGCCCTTCTCCGCCAGGTCGAGTAGCAGCTTGGGCGCCTTGAACTCGGCGCCGTATTTCTTCTGCAGGCCCTTGGCTATTCTGACGAATTCCCTGGCGCCAATGCCGTCGATATAGGACAGCGCGCCGCCGGTGAATGGCGCGAAACCGAAGGCGAGGATCGAGCCGACATCGGCCTCGCGCGGATCGGTGACGATGCCCTCTTCCATCACCCGGGCCGCCTCCAGCGCAATGGTTACCAGCAGGCGCTGCTGCAGTTCCTCATAGTCGACCTTCTCGGCCTCCAGCTGCGGATAGAGATCCTTCAGGCCCGGCCACAGCTTCTTCTTGGCAGGCTTGGCCGGATAGTCGTAAAAACCCTTGCCGTTCTTGCGGCCGAAGCGGCCATGGGTGTCGACCAGCGTGTTGATCAGCGCCATCTGCCTGGGGTCGACAGACTTGTCTCCGAGGTCCCTGATGGTCTGCTTCATGATCTTCTGGGCAAGGTCGATCGCCGTCTCGTCGGTCAGCGCCAGCGGGCCGACCGGCATGCCGGCGGCCTTGGCGGCGTTCTCGATCATCGGCGCCGGAACGCCTTCGATCAGCATCTTGTAGGCTTCCGACATGTAGCGCAGCACGCAGCGGTTGACGTAGAAGCCGCGCGTGTCGTTGACGACGATCGGCGTCTTCTTGATGGCGCGCACGAAATCGATCGCGGTGGCCAGCGCCTTGTCGCCGGTCTTCTTGCCCAGGATGATCTCGACCAGCATCATCTTGTCGACCGGCGAGAAGAAGTGGATGCCGACGAAATTCTTCGGCCGCGCCGAATTCTTGGCCAGTGCAGTGATCGGGATGGTCGAGGTGTTGGAGGCGAGGACCGCTGACGATTTCAGCACGGCTTCGGCCTGTTCGGTGGCAGCCTTCTTGACGGCCGAATCCTCGAACACCGCCTCGACCACCAGATCGCAGCCGGCGAGATCGGCATAGTCGGCCGTCGGCGTGATCAGCGACAGAAGTCTGTCCTTCTCCTCGGGCTTGGCGCGGCCCTTCTTGACCTGATCGGAGATCAGGCTGTCGGAATGCGCCTTGCCCTTTTCGGCCGACGCCATGTCGCGGTCGAGCAGGACGACCGGGATGCCGGCCTTGGCGGTGACAAAGGCGATGCCGGCACCCATGAAGCCGGCGCCGAGAATACCGATCTTCTTGAACTTGGTCTCCGGCACGCCGGCCGGGCGGCGGGCGCCCTTGTTGAGCTCCTGCAGCGAGACGAACAGCGAGCGGATCATCGCTGCTGCTTCCTTGGACTGCATGATTTCGGTGAAATAGCGCTGTTCGATGCGCAGACCGGTGTCGAACGGCACCAGCAGGCCCTCATAGACGCATTTCAGGATGGCCGCGGCGGCCGGATAATTGCCGTAGGTCTCGCGACGCAGGATGGCGATGGCCGGCGGCCACAGATTGAAGCCGGCGGGCGAATAGATCAGGCCGCCGGGCAGCTTGAAGCCCTTCTCGTCCCAGGGTTGGACGGCTTTCAGGCCGTTCCTGATCATCGCCTTGGCGGTCTCGATCAGCTTGCCGGGTTCGGCGATCTCGTGGATCAGCCCCATCGCCTTGGCTTTCTGCGGCGACAGCGTCTGGCCGGTGGTCAGCATCTGCAACGCCTGCTGCTGGTCGGTCAGGCGCGGCACGCGTTGGGTGCCACCGGCGCCGGGGAAGATGCCGACCTTGACTTCCGGCAAGGCCATCTTGACCTTTTCGGAGTCAGCGGCAACGCGGCCATGACAGGCCAGCGACAGCTCGAACGCGCCGCCCATGCAGGTACCGTTGATCGCCGAGACCCAGGGCTTGCCCGACGTTTCGAGCTTGCGCCACAGGCCCCCCATGCGGCCGGCATTGTCGAACAGAAGCTGTGCCGCCTTCTCCGGGTCCTTGGTCTTCTCCTTGGCAAATACGGCCAGCATCTTCTGCAGCATGGTCAGGTCGGCGCCGCCGGAGAAGCTGTCCTTTCCCGAGGTGATCACCGCGCCCTTGATGGCGGCGTCGGCCACCACCTGGTCGATGATCTTGTCGAGCTCGTTCATTACCTCTTCGGTGAAGACGTTCATCGAGCGGTCCGGCATGTTCCAGGTGACCAGCGCGATGCCGTCTGCGTCGGTGTCGACCGTGAAGTTTGTATAAGTCATGTCTCTCTCCTTCCGGCCGAAAATCAGACGCGTTCGATAATCGTTGCGGTGCCCATGCCGGCGCCGATGCAGAGCGTCACCAGAGCGGTGTTCAAATCGCGGCGCTCGAGCTCGTCCAGCACCGTGCCCAGGATCATCGCGCCGGTGGCACCGAGCGGATGGCCCATGGCGATGGCGCCGCCATTGACGTTGATCTTGTCGTGCGGGATTTCGAATGCCTGCATGTAGCGCAGCACCACCGAGGCGAAGGCCTCGTTAAGCTCGAACAGGTCGATATCCGACAGCTTCATCTTGGCGCGCTTCAGAAGCTTCTCGGTGACGTCGACCGGACCGGTAAGCATCAGCACCGGCTCGGAGCCGATGTTGGCAAAGGCGCGGATACGCGCGCGTGGCTTCAAGCCCATCGTTTTGCCGGCCTTCTTGGAGCCGAGCAGCACTGCGGCGGCACCGTCGACGATGCCCGACGAATTGCCGGCATGGTGGACGTGATTGACCTCTTCCACCTCAGGGTGCTTCTGCACGGCGACCGCGTCGAAGCCGCCCATTTCACCAGGCATGACGAAGGACGGGTTGAGCGAGGCCAGCGACTGCATGTCGGTCGACGGCCGCATATGCTCGTCATGATCGAGGATGGTGAGGCCGTTCTGGTCCTTGATCGGTATGACGGAGTTCTTGAAACGGCCATCGGCCCAGGCCTTGCCGGCGCGCTTCTGGCTCTCGACCGCATAGGCATCGACGTCGTCGCGCGAAAAACCATACTTGGTGGCGATCAAATCGGCCGATATGCCTTGCGGCACGAACCAGCCGGGCAGGCCGACGGACGGGTCCATGAACCAGGCGCCGCCCGAGGCGCCCATGCCGACGCGCGACATCGATTCCACGCCGCCTGCAATGACGATCTCGTCGGCGCCTTGAGCGATCTTGGCGGCGCCGAAATTGATGGCGTCGAGACCCGAAGCGCAGAAGCGCGAGATCTGCATGCCCGGCGCCTTGTTATCGTAGCCGGCCTCGAAGGCGGCGGCACGCGGAATGACGGAGCCGGCCTCGCCCACTGGGTCCACGCAGCCGAAGATGATGTCGTCGACGTTTGCGGTGTCGAGGCCGTTGCGGTCGCGCAACGCCTCAAGTGTCCTGGCCGCAAGCCGCACCGCCGGCACCTCGTGCAGCGAGCCATCCTTTTTGCCCTTGCCGCGCGGTGTGCGCACGGCGTCATAGACATAAGCTTCGGCCATTTGCTTGCTCCTTGCTTTGCCGACGTCGCTCTCAGAGAGAGCGGCCGATCAGCAATTTCATGATCTCGTTGGTGCCGCCGTAGATGCGCTGGACGCGGGCGTCGCGGAACATGCGGGCGATCGGATATTCATTCATGTAGCCATAGCCGCCATGCAATTGAAGGCATTGGTCGACGACTTTTCCCTGCAGGTCCGAGAGCCAGTATTTCGCCATCGACGCCGTCACCGGATCGAGGCCGTCATTGATGTGGCGGGTGACGCAATCATTGTAGAAGACCCGGCCGATGGTCGCCTCGGTCTTCAGTTCGGCGAGCTTGAACTGGGTGTTCTGGAACTCGATGATCGCCTTGCCGAAGGCCTTGCGATCCTTGACGTAGTCGATGGTCAGCGCAAGCGCGCGTTCGATCATGGCGATGGCGCCGGTGCCGATCTGCAGGCGCTCCTGCGGCAATTGCTGCATCAGCTGGATGAACCCCTGTCCCTCTTCGTGGCCAAGCAGGTTCGAGGTCGGCACGCGCATATCATTGAAGAACAGCTCCGACGTGTCGTTGGCCTTCAGGCCGATCTTGTCGAGGTTGCGGCCGCGTTCGAAGCCTTCGGCCTCGTCGGTCTCGACGACGATCAGCGAGGTGCCCTTGGCGCCTTTGGCCGGATCGGTCTTGGTGACGACGATGATGAAATTGGCCAGTTGCCCATTGGTGATGAAGGTTTTCGAGCCGTTGATCTTGTACTGGTTGCCGTCCTTCTCGGCGCGCGTCTTGACGCCTTGTAGGTCGGAGCCGGCGCCCGGCTCGGTCATGGCGATGGCGCCGATCAGTTCGCCGGTTGCCAGCTTCGGCAGCCACTTCTTCTTCTGCTCCTCGGAGCCGTAATGAAGGATGTAAGGGGCAACGATCGCATTGTGCAGGCCGATGCCGAAACCGTCGACGCCGACATGGCCGATCGCCTCGATGATGGCGCTCTCATGCGCGAAGGTGCCGCCGGAGCCGCCATATTCCTCCGGCATCGAGGCGCAGAGCAGGCCGGCGGAACCTGCCTTGCGCCAGCTCTCGCGGTCGACCATCTCGTTCTTCTCGAACTCGTCGTAGCGCGGCGCGATCTCTTCCGACATGAAGCGATGCGCCATGTCGTAGAGCATGCCGACTTCGTCCGCCGCCCAGGCGGGCGTCGGCAAGGAGAGCACTTCTGATGGATTTGTCATGCCGTTTCTCCCGCGCCAACGTCCCCCTCCCCCTCGAGGGGAGGGTGGCCGCGAAGCGGTCGGGTGGGGTCGCCGATGACGTGCTCGACCTTATCTTCGGAATTGACGCGGGTTTGGCGCATTGCGATCATCTCCTACCAAAGCGCCAACCAGCCGGCGCACTGCACGCAGGACCCCTCCCGGCCCTTCGGGCCACCCTCCCCTCTAGGGGGAGGGGGACGCCAGCCATTTCTAGAACGCTTCCGCAGGCAGCGCCATTAGCGTGTCCGCACCACTGGAAATGCGGGCCAGATGTGCCGACGTCTCGGGCATGATCCGCTCCATGAAGAAGCGCGCCGTCACCACCTTGTTGTCGTAGAAAGCCCCATTTTCGTGGACAGACTGCGAGCCGTTGGCGCCGGTCTTGCCGAGCGCGGCCTTGGCCATCTGCGCCCACATGTAGCCCAGCGCCACAAGGCCGAAGAGATGCATGTAATCGGTCGACGCGGCGCCGGCATTGTCGGGCTTGGCCATGCCGTTCTGCACCAGCCACATGGTCGCCGCCTGCAGATCGTTGAGGCCTTTCTTCAGCGCCTTGGTGAACGGCGCCAGCTTGTCGTCGGCACGGTTCTCCTCGCAGAACTCGCCGACGTCCTTGAAGAAGGCCTGCACGGCGCGGCCGCCATTCAGACCAAGCTTGCGGCCGACGAGGTCGAGCGCCTGGATGCCGTTGGCGCCTTCATAGATCATGGCGATGCGGGCATCGCGCACGAACTGGCTCATGCCGTGCTCTTCGATGTAGCCGTGGCCCCCGAACACCTGCTGCGCCATGACGGCATGGTTAAAACCCTTGTCGGTGAGCACGCCCTTGATCACCGGCGTCAGCAGGCCGGTATAGTCGTCGGCCGCCTGGCGATCCTTGTCGTCGGCGGAGCGGTGGGCGATGTCGGACTTGATCGCCGTCCACAGCGCCAGCGCGCGGCCGGCCTCATTGAAGGCCTTCATGGTCATCAGCGAGCGGCGGATGTCGGGATGGACGATGATCGGATCGGCTTGTCTGTCCGGCGCCTTGGCGCCAGACAGCGAGCGGCCCTGCAGCCGGTCCTTGGCGTAGGAGACCGCGTTCTGGTAGGCGATCTCGGACAGCGACAGGCCCTGCAGGCCGACGCCGAGCCGGGCTTCGTTCATCATCGTGAACATCGCCTTCAGGCCGCCATTGGCCTCACCGAGCAGCGTGCCTTCGGCCTCGTCATAATTCATGACGCAAGTCGAATTGCCGTGTATGCCCATCTTCTCCTCGATCGACCCGCAGGAGAGCGTGTTCTTCTCGCCCGGATTGCCCGAGGCATCGAGCTTCAGCTTTGGCACGATGAACAGCGAGATGCCCTTCACGCCCGCCGGCGCGCCTTCGATGCGGGCCAACACGAGATGGACGATGTTTTCCGACATGTCGTGCTCGCCGGCCGAGATGAAGATCTTCTGGCCTGAGATCTTGTAGGTGCCGTTGCCGTTCGGCACCGCCTTGGTGCGCAGCAGGCCGAGATCGGTGCCGCAATGCGGCTCGGTCAGGTTCATGGTACCGGTCCAGGACCCCTCGACCAGCTTCGGCAGCCATGTCGCCTTCTGCTCGTCGGTGCCGTGTGTGATGATCGCAGCGATAGCGCCTTGAGTCAGGCCGGGATACATCATCAGCGCCATGTTGGCCGAAACCATGTATTCGGCAACCGCGGTGTGCACGGCATAGGGCAGCCCCTGGCCGCCGAACTCGACGGGCGCCGCCAGTCCCATCCAGCCGCCTTCCCGATACTGGTCGTAGGCTTCCTTGAAGCCCTTCGGCGTCGTCACCGAGCCGTCCTCATGGCGCACGCAGCCTTCCATGTCACCGACGCGGTTCAGAGGATGCATGACGTTTTCGGCGAGCTTGGCGCCTTCGGCGAGGATCGCCTCGACAACGTCGGGCGTCGCGTCGGCAAATCCGGGAAGGTTGGAGTAGCGCTGATAACCCAGCACCTCGTTGAGCACGAACAGCGTGTCCTGGACCGGCGCCCTGTAGATCGGCATGTGTTTCCTCCACCATGCGGGTCTTGGCCGCGAGATCGAGCCCCGAAACATGAGGTTGGGGCGGCATGCGGGCCAATGTTGAAAGCGGGATAGCAAAAATTGACGTTTGCGTAAACGTCAATTTTGTCGCCGGGACAAAATTTACCTATGCCAGCCTATCGGCACGAGCGGTGCATGGCTTTGTGCAAAGCGAGGGGGGTCAAACAAAAAGAGCCGCGCGGGCGGCCGCGCGGCTCTTAAGTTCAAAGCTTTCGCCGGGAGCTGCGGAGCAAAATCAGCTGGCGGCGCTGGCCGGGGCCGAACGCTCGGACAGCATCTGGCGCACGGCCGACATCGAGCCGCTCAGCTCGTTGATGGCGTCGTCGATCAGCGCGCGCTGCTTCTGCAGGCGGGCTAGCTGCTTCTCCGACTTGTCGAGAGCCAGCCGCAATTGCTTGGTGTTGGATCCCGTGGGATCGTAGAGATCCATCATCTGCTTGACGTCGCGCAGCGAGAACCCGACCTTGCGGCCGAGGAGGATCAGCTTCAGCCGCGCCTTGTCGCGGCGCGTGTAGAGGCGCGTTGCCCCATCGCGTTTCGGATTGAGCAGGCCCTTGTCTTCATAGAAACGCAGCGTGCGCAGCGTCACGCCGTATTTCTTGGCCATCTCGCCGATGCGCACGAGCTCCTCACTGGCTTCGGCAGACATATTGTTGGTGTTGGCCGCGGCTTCGCCGGGCGAAACAAGTTTCATAGTCACTGGCTTTCCCCTGTCGTGGCATCGCGGTCTCGGACCTTGCAACGCCTGAGTGGAAGCGGGGGCATGCTTCCAGTCGTGGTTTCAACTAATTCATCGCAAAAGGCACGAACGGCGCCCCTCTTACGTTTACGTCAATTCTATAACGATAGCCGTCGCATGACGCAAGGGCGTTCTGGGATTGCGAAACCTTATGCCGCACCCCCGGCGCCGGGTCCGAACGGGCACCGCCTGTATTTCAGCAATGCCGTAACTTCTTAAGCTTGGTTAACACCTTGTTTACCACGATGGGTGAAATGTGCGGATGTCGGTCACCCGTGTTTATCCTGTAGCGAATTTTTCACGGTTTTTCGGAGAGCGGGCCTGGCCCGGGAAGCTCGTCTTCCGCCGCAGCAGTGCCGCGCGGCCGCCTTCGTTCCCGACAAGGACTTGGGAAACTGGCAGCAAGCCAGCCATTCTGAAAAACGGACGCATCGATGAACAGCAAGCGGTCCTATCTCGATACACTCAACGCCGGCAGGCCGCGCAGGCCGAACACCACACTTGATGAATTGAACCGCTCGCTGGAAACGCTGGAGCAGCGGCTGGAGCGCAAGCGCGAGGACGCCGCCGAGCGCTTCGATCCGCGCCGGCCCGCTCCGGAGCCGCGCTACGCAAGCGCCCAGCCCTACGCCCCGCCGCGCTGGTACGAGGACCCGCAGCCCACGCCGCGGCCGAAAGGCGCCGGGCCGGCCGGCTTCGACCAGAACTATCAGGCGATCGCGCGCGACATCGACCGCGTGCGCGGCCAGGAAGACAGCGTCGCCGTGGTCGGCAAGATCGCCGGCGAATTGCGTGGCCTGCGCGAGGAACTGCGCCATCAGATGACGGCCGGCCTGCAGCGCGAATTCGCCGCGTTGCGCAAGGACATCGAACGGGCCTTCCAGGCGAGCAACCAATCGGGTGGTCAGGCAGGCGGCTTGCCCGGCAAGGGCAGCGCCGAACTCGGCGTCGAATTCGAGCGGCTGTCCGGCGCCATCCAGACGCTGGCCGAGAAGAGCGACGACCGAAGCGTCAACATGCTGCGGCTCGAGCTCGAGCAGGTAAAGACGGCGCTCGACACATTGGCGCGCGAGGAAAGCGTGCTGAAGGTCGACCGCCGCTGGGACGATTTCGACCGCCGCTGGAGCGCGTTCGAGGACCGTGTCGACGCCGACCAGCGCAACCGCGCCGACGGCCCCGGATTTTCGGCCCTGACCGACCGGCTCGAACAGATCAGCAATGCGGTCCACAATCTGCCGGAATCGCTGTCGCTGCGCTCGATGGAAGAAAAGGTCCGCACGCTTGCCGGCGCCGTCGATCATTTCGTCAGCCAGCAGAGCAACCGCGGCGGCGACACGCTTGGCCTGATCGACGAACGGCTCGACGAGATTTCGCGCGCCATCGTCGCCTCGACCGTCGCCGCACAGGCCAATTCCTTCGACCCCGAACCCTTTGAACGCATCGAGAAGCGGATCGCCTCGCTGGCGCAGCAGATCGAGGAAGTCGTGCAGATTCGTCCGAGCGGCGAGGTTCTCGACCGTCTCAGCACGCTGTCGAACAGGGTCGACGAGCTTGCCGGCCGCGCCAATCTGCCGGAACAGGCGATGGAGCGCCTCGGCAAGCAGATCGCGATGATCGCCGACAAGATCGACCGCGCCCCGGCCATGCCCGACGCCGACTATATCTTCCAGGGTCTGGAACAGCGCTTCGACGTGCTGTCGGGCATGATGGAACGCCGGCAGGGCGACGCCATCGAACAGGGCAACATGCTGTTTCGCGATCTGGAGCGGCGGCTGGACGAGGTTGCCGACCGGCTGGACCAGCGCCAGCCGCAGGCTGACAGCGCCGGCATCATGGACGCCATCGACGCACGCTTCACCGCGCTCGCCCAACGCATGGAGACGCGCATTCCCGATCCTGCCAACGAGGCGGCGATCCGCGGCCTGGAAAGCCGGCTCGAAGACATTTCAAGCCGGCTGGAATCGTCGGCCGCGCAGGTCGCCGGCATCGATCCGGCACTGATCCGCAGCCTCGAGGCGCAGGTCTCCAGCCTATCGGCGCATCTGTCGAAGCCCGGCACGCCGCTGCCGGAATTCGAGGACATCAGCCCGCGCCTCAACGAAATCGAGAAGTCGCTGGCCGGAACCCGCGAATCCATCATGGGCGCGGCACGCGAAGCAGCCGAGAGCGCCGTGCGCTCGCTGGCAGATTCCAACGCCAACACCGCGGCCGTTACCGGCCTTGCTCAGGATCTGAAGACGCTGGAAGCGCTGACGCGCCGTTCGGACGAGCGCAATTCACGGACATTCGAGGCTATCCACGACACGTTGCTCAAGATCGTCGATCGTCTGGGCTCGCTGGAGACCAGCGAACCGGCCGAGGCGGTGAGCGAGCTTCTGGATGCCCAGGCCGAGCCGGCGCGGCGGGCCCGCGCTGCACGCGCCTCCAAGATTTCGGTGCAGGACGCGCCGTCGATGGATATCGACCAGCCGCTGCCGCTGACCGGAGACATGGCCGATCTCGACGGCCGCGCCGCCGCCATCATGCGCAGCGAGCCGGATATGCGCGCCGACCCGGGTACGCGTAGCGACCCGGTCATGGGCAGCGAACCCGTGCGGCGCTCGCCAGCCGAGGCTGCCGCGGCCGCTGCCCAGGCAGCGCTCGGTTCCGACAGGATTGCCGAGAAAGGCGAAGCCACGGCCAAGAAGTCGCTGTTCGGTGGATTTGCGCGCGCCTTCAGGGGCAAGAAGCCGGCTGACATGCCGCCGCTTGCCGGCTCGGGGCCTAATGTCGACATGCCGAGCGTCGATCTCGACGAGCCGCTCGATCCGAAGCTCGCCAACCGACCGTTGGAGCCGGGCTCCGGCGCGCCCGACCTCAACGCCATCATGAAGCGCGTGCGCGACGAGCGCGGCCCGCCGGTGCGCCAAAACTCCGGCGATGCGTCGAAATCCGACTTCATTGCCGCGGCCAGGCGCGCGGCGCAGGCCGCGGCCGCCGAGGCCGACGCGTTGAAACGCCAGTCTACCATGAAGGGCCCGGTCAAGGCGCTTCGTATCGGCGACCTGCTCAAGGCGCGGCGCAAGCCGATCCTGATGGGAGCGGTCGCGATCATGCTGGCGCTTGCCGGCCTCCAGTTGGGCAAGGCCTTCTTCGCCGACCCGGTCGAGGTCGCAAGCAACGATACAGCGCCGATCGTCGCCTCGCAGCCGGTCGAGACTGCCTCGGTCAACGCTGCCAGCCAACCCAAGGCAGAACAGCAGGTGGCCGTTCAGGACGTGCCGGCCCGGATCGTCAGGCAGGCGGAGCCCACGGAACCGGCAGCTGGCAACGATGCGCCAATGAATGCGGCCTCGGTCGCTGGGCCCGAAGTGCCGGCGGTGGAGCCCGCGCCAGCGCCGATGGCTTTGGCCGATCCGGCCCCCGCGCCAAATGCAATGCTGCCGACCACCGCCACTGCGGAACCGGCGGCTGCCGACGCGCAGCCTGCGGCCGCCGTCATGGCGCCCTCGGCCTCGGATACGACGGCCTCGGATACTACCGGCGCCGTTCCGCCGGCTGATGCCGCGGTAGCACCTGTCGTGGCCAAGATAGACGTTCCGGCCGATGCCGGCCCGCAAGCCTTGCGCGACGCGGCTGCCGGCGGTGACGCCAAGGCGCTGTTCGAGCTCGGTTCGCGCTATGCTGAATCGCGCGGCGTCAAGGAAGACATGGCGGCAGCGGCCAAATGGTACGAAAAGTCGGCCGAGCTCGGCTTCGCACCGGCGGAATACCGCATCGGCAATTTCTACGAAAAGGGCATCGGCGTCAGGCGCGACGTCAAGAAGGCAAAGACCTTCTACCAGCTCGCCGCCGCGCAGGGTAATGCCAGCGCCATGCACAATCTGGCCGTTCTGTTTGCCATGGCCGCCGACGGCGTGACCGACAATGAATCGGCCGCGCACTGGTTTCAGGCGGCGGCCGATGTCGGCGTCAAGGACAGCCAGTTCAATCTCGGCATCCTGGCGGCAAAGGGCGTCGGCATGAAGCAGAGCCTGGAGGAATCCTACAAATGGTTCGCGCTCGTCGCCAAGACCGGCGACAAGGATGCGGCTGCAAAGCGCGACGAAGTCGCCACTGCGCTGCGCCCCGAACAGCTGGAGCGGGCGCGCGCCGCCACGGAACTGTGGAAGCCGAAGCCGCTCGACCCGGCGTCCAACTCGGCCGACATTCCTGAGTCCTGGCAGGAAGGCACGCCGCAGACCACCGCCAGCGTCGACATGAAGAAGGCGGTCAAGAACATCCAGCTCATCCTCAACAAGAACGGCTACGATGCCGGCGGCGCCGATGGCGTGATGGGCGGCAAGACCAAGACCGCAATCATGGCTTTCCAGACCGACAACAAGATGCAGGCGACCGGCGAAATCGACGAAAAGCTGGTGAAGGCGCTGCTGGCGCACAAATAACGGCAGATGCGTCGCTAACGCGACGCCCTTGCCATACATTTGCCTGTTAACTGCTTGAGATGTTTTTTGTTTCGGTAGGGCGGCGGGGTTTGATCCCACTGCCCCGGCGGTGCAAGAAAGAATTGGCTTTTCGGTGCGACAATGCCCTGGAATGGCTGCAATCGCCGACAGGCAAACTGATCGAGACTGACGGGTGGGCATCTATCTCCCGATCGCGGAAATTTCCGTCAACGTCTTCGTGCTGCTGGCAATGGGCGCGGCGGTGGGTTTCCTGTCGGGCATGTTCGGGGTCGGTGGCGGCTTTCTGATCACGCCGCTCTTGATCTTCTACAACATCCCGCCGGCAATCGCCGTTGCTACCGGCGCCAACCAGGTTATCGCCTCCTCCTTCTCCGGCGCGCTGTCGCACATGAAGCGCGGCACGCTCGACTTCAAGCTCGGCGGGGTGCTGCTGGCCGGCGGCATCGTCGGCTCGACCGGCGGTATCTTTGTCTTTGCCTTCCTGCGTCGGCTCGGCCAGCTCGATTTGTTCATTTCGCTGCTCTACGTCGTGCTGCTTGGCACCGTCGGCGGGCTGATGCTGGTCGAGAGCGTCAATGCGCTGCGCGCGACGCGCAGCGGTGCGGCGCCGGTCTTGAAGAAATCCGGCCAGCACAACTGGATCCACCGGCTGCCGCTGAAGATGCGCTTCAGGGCCTCGAAGCTGTTCGTCAGCGTCATTCCGGTGCTCGGGCTCGGCGCCGGCATCGGCTTCCTGTCGTCGATCATGGGTGTCGGCGGTGGCTTCATCATGGTGCCGGCGCTGATCTACCTCCTGAAAGTGCCGACCAACGTCGTTATCGGCACCTCGCTGTTCCAGATTATTTTCACCTCGGCCTACACCACGCTGGTTCATGCTTCCACCAACCAGACGGTCGACGTCATGCTTGCCTTCCTGCTGATGGCGGGCGGCGTTGCCGGCGCGCAATATGGCGCCAAGGCAGGACAGAAGCTGCGCGGCGAACAGCTCAGGGCACTGCTGGCGCTGCTGGTGCTGGCGGTCGCGATCCGGCTTGCCATCGATCTCTTCGTCACGCCGCCAAACCTCTATTCGCTGACCGCCGCGGGCCTGAACTAATGCTGCGGTGGGGGATTTTTTCGGCCGCCGTTTTGCTTTTCGCCCTCGCTCTGCCGGCGGCAGCGCAATCGCCGAACCCCTTGCCGGAAGGCATCCAGATCGGTCTCTCCACCGACGCGGTGTCGATCACCGCCGGCTTTTCCGGCGCCGACCTGACCATTTTCGGTTCGCTGGAAAACCCCGACCCGCTGGTCGCGCGGCAGGGGCGCTATGACGTCATCGTCGTGCTCGAAGGGCCGCCGCGGCCGGTTGTGGTGCGCCGCAAGGACCGGGTGCTCGGCGTCTGGGTCAACCTGGAATCGGAGACCTTCGAGAACGTGCCGGTCTCCTACTCCGTCGCCACGACACGGCCGCTGCAGGACATCACCGAACCCAACAGCTACAAGCAGCTGTCGCTCGGCGCCTCCAACCTTTACATGCAACCGGCCGACGTAACCGACAGTCCGGCGACGATCGAGGAATTCACCGTGGCGCTGCGCGAGCGCAAGGCGGCGACCGGCCTCTACAGCGAGAATGTCGGCGGCGTGCAGTTCCTGTCGCAGAACCTGTTTCGCGCCACGGTGCGGCTGGCGCCCAACGTCCCGGTTGGAACGCATAAAGCCCGCGCGTTCCTGTTCAAGAGCGGCCTGTTCCTCAAGGAAAGCTCGGCCCAGCTCGAAATCCGCAAATCGGGTTTCGAACAGTCGATCTTCCGCGTCGCGCATGATTACTCCTTTCTCTACGGCGTCTTCTCCGTGTCGCTGGCCATGATCACGGGATGGCTCGGCAGGCTGATTTTCCGCAGGGATTGACGCGCAGGACCCATTTCCGGGGAAAAGGGGTTCCCCTTTTCTCAGTCTTGCGATAGACCGCCGCCTCCCAACCTCGGGTAACACGCACAATCATTCGGCAGAACGGTCAGGCCTCTGGACGGCGCGCGTCTTGCGGACCCCTGCCACAGCGACGACCCAATGACAGGAGGCTGCAATGCACCAGGCATTTGGCGGCATCGATTTCGGCACGTCCAATTCTACGGTGGGCGTGATCCGCAACGGCCAGGCACGGCTGGTGGCGCTGGAAGGTGAACAGCCGACATTGCCAAGCGCGGTTTTCTTCAACTTCGAGGACGGTCACACCTATTTCGGCCGCCGCGCCATTGCCGACTACACCGATGCCATCGAAGGCCGGCTGATGCGGTCGCTGAAGAGCGTGCTCGGCAGTTCGCTGGCGCATGAGAAGACGCGGATCAAGGCCCGGCAGATCGGTTTCATCGACATTGTCGGCATGTTCGTCGGCCATTTGAAGAAGCGGCTTGAGGAAGATGCCGGCGCTCCGGTGGAGAACGTTGTGCTCGGCCGGCCGGTGCAATTTGTCGACGACGATGTGGAAGCCGATGCCAAGGCGCAAAGCGAGCTTGAAAAGGCGGCGCGCGCGCAAGGCTTCAAGCACATCGCCTTCCAGTTCGAACCGATCGCGGCAGCGCTCGACTATGAGCAGGACGTGAAGCGCGAGGAACTGGCGTTGATCGTCGACATGGGCGGCGGCACGTCCGACTTCTCGATCGTGCGCGTTTCGCCGCAACGCGCCCGCTCACGCGACCGCAAGGACGATATCCTGGCCAACCGCGGCATCCATATCGGCGGCACCGAT
The DNA here is from genome assembly GCF_040318615.1 of Mesorhizobium sp. M1078. NCBI lineage: Bacteria > Pseudomonadati > Pseudomonadota > Alphaproteobacteria > Hyphomicrobiales > Phyllobacteriaceae > Mesorhizobium > Mesorhizobium sp. M1078. Next base: position 107,006 of record NZ_JAMYMP010000011.1, on the reverse strand, counting down.
TTCGACCGGCTGCTCAGCATTGCCCATGTCATGCCCAAGCTCGGCTATCTGACGTCGACAAAAGACGGCAAGCGCAACCTGCCGGCGAGCTATTTCATTGATCTCGCGACGTGGCAACGCATCAACCTCGTTTACACCGCCAAGGCGATGACGCATCTGAGGCAGATCCGCTTCGAGGCCGTCCGCGCCGACCTTGTCGACCGCTTCATCCATATTGTCGAGCACCGTTACGGCCATGCGCTGGCCGGCCTGGTCGAACGAGCCAAGATCGCGCTGACAGATCAGGCTTCGGCTGATGTGACGGTGGCACTGCCCGGCGCGGGTTTTGCCGCCGAGATCACGCGAGACGGCCTGGAAGAGACGATTGCCGCCGAGATCGAGCGGGTGTCCGCGACGGTGCGGCAGACGATTGCCGATGCTGGCGTGAAAGCGTCCGACATCACCGCCGTGTTCCTCACCGGCGGCTCGACCGCCATCCCGCTGGCACGGCGCGAAATCCTGTCGCTGGTGCCGCAAGCCGCCGTTATCGAGGGCGACATGTTCGGTTCGGTCGGCCTTGGCCTGGCGCTGGATGCACAGCGGAAGTTCTCCTGAACACATACCTGCGGCTACCCCATAATGACCATAAATACCCAAACGAGGCCGCACCATTTCACCCCGACCCTAGACCGATATCAGATGCCCTGAGGACGGCTATGCCGGGATGCCGTTCCCCGCTTCAGCGCCGAGATGCGCCTTGAGCGCCATCTGGGCCAGGCTTGCCTGGCGGTCACGATGGGTGATCATGGCGAAGTCGCGCTTCGGCAGTTCGAGCGGCACCGACCGGAGACTGCCCTCGGCGACGGCGCGTCCGACGACGAGGTCCGAGATGATGGTGGCGCCGGCGCCGGCCTCGACCGCCTGGCGAACCGCCTCGTTGCTCGGCAGCACCAGAAATATCTGCAGGTCGCCAAGCGATATCCCCTCGCGGCGGGCCAGGTCCTCCAGCACCTCGCGCGTGCCCGAACCACCCTCACGGATGATCCAGCGCAGCCCTCTGATATCCGGGCGGCCCGGCGCGATCTCGGCGATTTCGGGATGCGAGGCGGCGACGACCAGCATCAACCTGTCGACGTCGACCTTGGTGCGGCGGAGGATGTCTGACTCGGTGCGCCCCTCGACCAGACCGAGATCGGCGGTGCCGTCGAGCACATTGGCCTCGACCTGCCTAGTGTTGCCGATGCTGACGCTTAAGCGCACCGCCGGGTAGGCTTCATGGAAAGAGGCCAGCCTGCGCGGCAGCCAGTAGCTGGCGATGGTCAGGCTGGCGGCGATCGACAGGCTGCCGGCGACCGTCTGCGAGACATGCTCCAGCACATTTCGGGCGGCGGCGGCGCGTTCCAGCACCGCCTTGGCCTCGGGCAGGAAACGGTGGCCGGTCTGAGCCAGCTCGATGTTGCGGCCGACACGGTTGAACAGATGAACGCCATGCTGCTCTTCCAAAGCGCGGATGGCCGCCGACGCCGCCGACTGGGAGATGCCCAAAAGCTCCGCCGCCTTGGTCATATGGCCGCGTTCGGCAACGGCAACGAAAATGCGCAACTGGTCCAGCGTCATGTGTGCATTAAGAACCAATTCCGATCGAATTTACAAGAACAACTGATTAGACGGATCGATAGCTTTATTCTACTTTTTCAGTCGAAGTTAGAAAAAATTCGCCAACAAATCGCGGCCAACAAAATGATCGGGCGGTTCAGATCCCTTTTTGCGCATTGGACCCGTGGCCTCAGGCGGCGGCTGGCCGGCGATCGATATCATCCTGAAGAACACTATATGCGTGGCCCCGGACCGAAGACGCGGGCCAAATTCGCAGGTAGCAAAAGCACGCCGGCATCATGAACCCAGCTGCGCCGCGCGGGGCCAATTCCGCACCGTCGCAACGGCCGCTTCCCAATACACGCGCGCCTGATGAAGGCGACGGTGTCGACACCTCGCCAACCGTTTCCGACAGCATCGCCAAGACCACCTGCTATATGTGCGCCTGCCGCTGCGGCATCGACGTCCACATCAAGGACGGCAAGGTGCGCTACATCAACGGCAACAAGGACCATCCGGTCAACCGCGGCGTAATCTGCGGCAAGGGCAGCTCCGGCATCATGCAGCATTACAGCCCGGCGCGGCTGAAGAAGCCGCTGTTGCGCAGCGGCCTGCGGGGCTCGGGTGAATTCCGCGAGATCGAGTGGGAGGAAGCGTTTTCGATTGCGACCGAGCGGCTATCGAATATCCGCCGAACCGATCCGAAAAAGCTCGCCTTCTTCACCGGGCGCGACCAGTCGCAGTCGCTGACCGGCTGGTGGGCGAGCCAGTTCGGCACGCCGAACTTCGCCGCCCATGGCGGCTTCTGCTCGGTCAACATGGCGGCCGGCGGGCTCTACACGATCGGCGGCTCGTTCTGGGAGTTCGGCGAGCCGGACTGGGACAATACGAAATACTTCATGCTGTTCGGCGTCGCCGAGGACCATGATTCCAACCCGATCAAGATCGGCTTGGGTAAACTCAAGGCGCGCGGCGCCAAGGTGGTGTCGATCAACCCGTGCCGCACGGGCTACAACGCGATTGCCGACGACTGGATCGGGATCCGGCCCGGCACCGACGGCCTCTTCGTCTTCGCCCTCATCCACGAACTGCTCAAGGCGGGCCGCGTCGATCTCGATTATCTGCTCCGCTACACCAACGCCCATGTGCTGGTCATCCAGGAGCCGGGTGCGGCGGACGACGGGCTGTTCCTGCGCGACAGCGACGACAATCTTCTCGCGTGGGACAGAGTGGCGAAGACAACCGTCAACGCAGCCGATGCGGATGCGAAGCCGGCGTTGACCGGCAGCTTCACGTTCGCCGGCCGCCGCTGCGTGCCGGTGTTTCGGCTTATCGCCGACCGCTACATGGACGACAGCTACGCACCCGATGCGGTCGCGGCACGATGCGGCATTCCGGCCGACACCATCCGCCGGATCGCTGCCGAACTCGCCCACGTCGCCTTCGAACAGACGATCGAACTGCCGGTTGCGTGGACCGACTGGGCCGGACGGCGGCACGAGACGATCAAGGGACGGCCGGTGTCGATGCATGCCATGCGCGGCATCTCGGCCCACTCCAACGGCTTTCACTCCTGCCGTGCCATCCACCTGCTGCAGGTGCTGCTCGGCACGGTGGACGTGCCCGGCGGCTTCCGTTTCAAGCCCCCCTACCCGCGCTCGGCGCCCCCGGGACCGAAGCCGGCCGGCAAGGTGGTCAGGCCGATGACGCCGCTCGACGGCATGCCGCTCGGCTTCGTCTGCGGGCCGGACGATCTCCTGGTCGACGAGGCCGGCACGCCTTTGCGCATCGACAAGGCTTATTCCTGGGATGCGCCGCTCGCCGCGCATGGGCTGATGCATACGGTCATCCGCAATGCGTGGGCCGGTGACCCGTACCCAATCGACACGCTGATGATGTACATGTCGAACATGGCGTGGAATTCCTCGATGAACACCGTCGAGACCATTGCCATGCTCACCGACCATGACGAAGCGGGTAACTACAAGATCCCCTTCATCATCTATTCCGACGCCTATTATTCCGAGACGGTGCCGTTCGCCGACCTGGTGCTGCCCGACACCACCTATCTCGAACGTCACGACTGCATCAGCCTGCTCGACCGGCCGATCAGCCATGCCGACGGGCCGGGCGACGCGATCCGCCATCCGGTGGTCGAACCGGACCGAGATGTCAGGCCGTTCCAATCGGTGCTGATCGAACTTGGCGCTCGGCTTGGCCTGCCCGGCTTCGTCGAGGACGATGGCTCGGCCAGATATGCCGACTATGCCGACTACATCGTCAATCACGAACGCACGCCGGGCATCGGCCCGCTGGCCGGCTGGCGCGGCAAGGACGGCACTTCCGTCGGCAAGGGCGAAGTCAATCCCGACCAGTTGCAGCGCTACATCGGCAATGGCGGCTTCTGGCACCAGGATTTTGCTGAGGACCAGCGCTATTACAAGATGGCCAACCGCTCCTATCTCGACTTCGCAGAGCAGATGGGGTTCATCCCCAAGGCCGAGCCGATCGTGTTCCAGCTCTATTGCGAACCGATGCAGCGCTTTCGCCTCGCCGCGCGCGGTCATGGTCGCGTCCAGCCGCCCGAGAGCGAACGCCAGCGCATCGAGACCTATATGGATCCGCTGCCGTTCTGGTTTACGCCGTTCGAAGAGGCCGCGGTCGATCCGCAGAAATACCCGCTGCATGCGCTGACGCAGCGGCCTATGCACATGTATCATTCCTGGGGCTCGCAGAATGCGTGGCTGCGGCAAATCACCAGCCAGAACCGCCTGTTCGTGCACCACCAGACCGCGGCAGTTCTCGACCTGGCCGACGACGACTGGGTGTGGATCGAAAGCATCAACGGCCGGGTGAAGGGACAGATCAAGCTGGTCGACGGGGTCAATGCGGATACGGTCTGGACATGGAACGCCATCGGCAAAAGGCGCGGCGCCTGGGGGCTGAAGGACAACGCCGCCGAGAGCAATCGCGGCTTCCTGCTCAACCACATCATCGGCGACCAGACCTCGGCCGATGCGAACGGTAAACGCTATTCGAATTCCGATCCGGTCACCGGCCAGGCGGCGTGGTTCGATCTCAGGGTTCGCATCGTCAAATGCGCCTCCGAAGAAGCCGGCTTCACCGAGCCGCAATTCGAGCGCTTCAGCCAGCCGCCAAATGTCGAGCCTTCGCCCGACATCCTTCGCTTCGGCGCCGAGTTCCGCGTCCATAGGGAAGCCGTGGAATGACCTGCCTTCCCGCCCATACAGACAAGAAGCTTGGCCTGGTCATCGACCTCGACACCTGCGTCGGCTGCCAGGCCTGCGTCACCGCCTGCAAGGAGTGGAACACCGGCGGCCACATGGCGCCGCTAACCGACATCGACCCCTATGGTGGCGATGTCGACGGCGTCTGGTTCAACCGCGTGCACAGCTACGAGCTTACGACCGAAGCGGGCGGTCGCACGGTCAACTTCCCCCGCTCCTGCCTGCACTGTGAAACGCCGGCCTGCGTCACCGTCTGCCCCACCGGCGCCTCCTACAAGCGGGCGTCGGACGGCATCGTGCTGATCGACGAAAGCAAATGCATCGGCTGCAAACTGTGCAGCTGGGCCTGTCCCTATGGCGCGCGCGAATTCGATACCGACGTCGGCGTGATGAAGAAATGCACGCTGTGCGTCGACCGCATCTACAACGCCAATCTGGCCGAGGAAGACCGCGTGCCGGCCTGCGTTGCCGCCTGCCCGACCAGCGCCCGGCATTTCGGCGACCTCGGCGATCCCACCTCGGCGGTGTCGCAACTGGTGGCGGAGCGTGGCGGCGTCGACCTGATGCCGGAGATGGGTTACAAGCCGACCAACAAATATCTGCCGCCGCGCGCCCAGCGCGCCGCATCGGTGCCGGCGCCAAGGCTCGAGCCGGTCACGGCCGAAGGCGGTTTTCTTGGCTGGATCGACCGCATGCTTTCGAACTGACCAATGCATCCAGCCTTTTCCGTCGTCTTCTTCACAACTGCCACAGGAGCGGGCTACGGCCTGCTGGCGCTGCTTGGCGTGCTTGGCGGACTGGGTTTTATCCCGGCCCATTTCTGGCTCGGCCTTATCGGCATGGGGCTGTCGCTCGGCCTGATCGCCGCCGGCCTATTGTCCTCGACCGGCCATCTCGGCCGCCCCGAACGTGCATGGCGCGCCTTCTCGCAATGGCGCAGTTCCTGGCTGTCGCGCGAAGGCGTGGCCTCGGTCGCGACCTTCATTCCCGCCGGGCTGTTCGGCATCGGCTGGGTGTTTTTTGGCCGCACCGGAGGCTGGATGGCCATCGCCGGGTTTCTCGCAACTATCGGCGCAATCGTCACCGTCTGCACCACCGGCATGATCTATGCCTCGCTGAAGCCGATCGCGCAGTGGCATAGCCCGTATACGCTGCCGGGCTATCTCATCTTTTCGGCGATGACCGGCAGCGTGCTGTTGAACGCGCTGCTGCAGGCTTTCGCTATCAGCCCGACCGCCGTTGCCGTAGCCGCCCTGCTGCTGACCTTGCTCGGCTGGGGCTGGAAGCTGGCGACGTGGCGATACAATGACGCGCTGAAGATCGCGACCACCGCCAACACGGCGACAGGCCTCGCCGGAGGGACGGTGCGCTCGCTGGAATGGCCGCACACCGAGGAGAACTACCTGCTCAAGGAAATGGGTTTTCGGATCGCGCGCAAGCATGGCGCAAAGCTGCGGCTGATCACGCAGTTGCTGGCTTTCGCCTTGCCTGCCCTGCTGCTGCTTTCTGTCTTATTCGCTTTGCCCTGGCCATTCGCAGCGGTGCTGTCGGTGCTTGCGGCAATCGTCCAGTTCGCCGGCATGCTGGTCGAGCGCTGGCTGTTCTTCGCCGAGGCCAAGCACACCGTCACCCTCTATTACGGCCGGTAGAGCGTCCCGCCGTCAGGCGGCCGGTGCTCGTGGCGCCGCCGGCAAATCCTTAAGCAGGATTTCGATCGCGGCATCGATTACAGCTGTCCTGCGGTCGTGCGCGTAAAGGCCGTATTGGACCGTGAGCGGCTCGGGCAGGCCGGCTGACGTCTTCAGCACCCGCATCGAAGCGGTGCGCACGGATTCGGGCGGAAGCAGTCCAACGCCCAGTCCGTTCTCGATCGCGGCCTGAAGGCCGGTGACGCTCTGGCATGACAAGGCGATCCGGTGCTCCCGGCCGGCGGCGACCAGCGCCTCGATCATCCGCCTGCGCCAAGGGCAGGTTGCGCCGAAGGCGGCGAGATCGAGTGGCCGGTCATGGTCCAGCACATAGTCCTGGGCGCAGACCCACTGCAGTTCGACGTTCCATGTCGTCACGGCATCGGCCGCGACGACGGATGTCGGGGCAACCATGACATCCAACGCATCCTCGCTCCACAGCCGTCCCAGCGCGACGCTGTGCTCGACCATCGCGTCGAGGCTGATGTCGGGATAGGTGCGATGCAGCCGCCCAAGCGCGGCCGAGAGCGCGGCCGTGGTGACCTCTTCGGCAAGACCAATACGCACGCCGCCGCCAATGCTAGCCTGCTGCAGACGCGCCACTGCTTCATCGCCGAGAGCGAGGATGCGGGTCGCGTATCCCAGAAAGAGCTCTCCCGCCGCAGTCGGTACGACACCGCGGCCGGTGCGCTGGAACAAGTGCCGTTGGAGCAGGCCCTCCAGCCGGCGCATCTGCATGCTTAGCGCCGATTGGGTCTTGCCGGTCTGCGCGGCGACCCTGCTCAGGCTACCTTGCCGGCAGACCGCGACATAGGTGCGGAGAAGGTCGAGGCCGATCTGTTCAGATATCATTTTGTTTGAACTCTGATGTCATCGGTATCAGTCTACAATGATATCCCGCCACGCGCTATCTCACACTCAAGAGAAACAGCGCAGGGAAGAAAACCATGAAAGCGATCCGTGTTCACCGCCATGGCGGGCCAGATATGCTCGCCTACGAAGATGTCGACATCGGCCAGCCCGGACCGGGCGAGGTGCGCGTGCGCAACCGGGCGGTCGGCCTCAACTTCGTCGACATCTATTTTCGCACCGGCGAATACGCGCCGCCCGCTCTGCCATTCATTCCCGGCAATGAAGGCGCCGGCGAAATCGTCGCCGTCGGTGAAGGCGTCAGCGGCTTCGCGCCTGGCGACCGAGTCGCCTATGTGGAGACGCTCGGCGCCTATGCCGAAGAACGCATCGTGCCGGCGCATTTCGTCGTGCATCTGCCCGACGCCATCGATTTCGAGACAGGTGCGGCGATGATGCTGAAGGGGCTGACGGCGCAATATCTGCTGCGCCGCACGTTTCGCGTCGAGGCGGGCCATACTATCCTGGTGCATGCCGCGGCGGGCGGCGTCGGCCTCATCCTGACGCAATGGGCCAAACATCTCGGCGCGACCGTCATCGGCACGGTCGGTTCACCCGAAAAGGCCGAACTTGCGCGCGCCAATAGCTGCGACCATGTCATCGACTACAGCAAAGAGAATTTCGCCGCACGGGTGAAAGAGGTCACCAACGGCGAAGGCTGCCACGTCGTCTATGACGGCGTCGGCAACGCGACCTTCCCCGCCTCGCTCGACTGCCTGCGGCCGTTCGGCACCTTCGTCAGCTACGGCACGGCGTCGGGGTCGATCCCGCCATTCGACATCATGCTTTTGATGCAGAAGGGTTCGCTGTTCGCCACCTGGCAGTTGCTGTTCCATCATCTCGCCAGGCGTGAGGACGTCGTCGCCATGAGCGAGGATCTGTTCAGCGTCGTCCTCAGCGGCGCAGTGAAAATCCCGGTGCACACAAGCATGCCGCTTGCCGAAGTGGCGGAGGCGCATCGCCGGCTCGAAGCACGGCAGACGACAGGCGCAACCGTGCTTATACCGTAGAAACTCAGCCCGGCCGCAGCATCGAACCGGAAATGGCGAAGATGCGCGCGGCGCCCATCATATAAGCTATCAACGTCTCGCGGCGGAACAGGCCGGCATAGGCGCGGTCGAGCACGTTGAGCGAGCCGGTATAAGCGCCGAAGGCCGGCATGATCATGCGGCCGCCATCGCCGGCAAAGCAGCGCCGCCGCACCGAGCGGCCCTGCTGGACGATGCGGGCGCAAGGGTGAAGATGGCCGGCAACTTCGCCCTCGGTTCTTATCTTCGACGGCTCGTGGCGGAACAGCAGCGAGCCGATGGCGAGTTCGCGCACCGTCTCGCCGGGCAAATCCGCCGGCGCTTCCGGGTCATGGTTGCCGGCGACCCAGAACCAGTCGCGGCCGGCCATCAATGCTTCCAGCCGATCGCGGAAGGTTTGATGCATGCGCTCAGCGCCGCCGCCGTCGTGGAAGGAGTCGCCCAGGCTGATGACGATGGCCGGCTGGTAGTCCGCGATTACCGCCTGCAGCCGGAGCAGAGTGGCGCCGGTATCGTAGGGCGGGATCAGTGCGCCGCGCCTGGCGAAGGACGAGCCCTTTTCCAGATGCAGGTCGGAGACCGCGAGCAGCCTCAGATCGGGGAAATAGAGCACGCCGCGCGAATCACAGATCGCGCGCTCGCCCGCGATGCCGACAAAGTCGGCCTCGGCGATCAGCGATGCCCGCGCCAGCGAAAAATTCATTCCTCAACCATCCCAGGACCCATGGCTTCCTCGACCAAAGTCGCGGCATCCATCAGCAGCGTTTCGTCGGCCTCGCCGTTCACCGGCATCTTGCCGATTTCGAGCATGATCGGCACGGCCAGCGGCGATATCTGTTCGAGTGCCTTATGCACGATTCGACCCTGGATACGCGAGAGCATGTCGGCAAGTCTGCTGACATCGAGCAGACCGGTCGCCGCGTCGGCGCGCGTCGCCTGCAGCAGGATGTGGTCGGGCTCATGGCTGCGCAGCACGTCATAGATCAGATCGGTCGAGACGGTGACCTGGCGGCCGCTTTTCTCCTGGCCGGGGTGACGTTTCTCGATCAGGCCTGAAATCAGCGCGCAGTTGCGGAAGGTGCGCTTGAGCAGCCAGCTGTCGGCCAGCCAAGCCTCGAGGTCGTCGCCCAGCATGTCCTGGTCGAACAGAGCGCCAAGCGAAGGTTTCCGCGATTTGAACATCGCGCCCATATCGCCCAGCGACCAGATGGCCAATGCGTAGTCGGTGGCGACGAAGCCAAGCGGCCTGGCGCCGGCCCTGTCCAGCCGGCGGGTGAGCAGCATGCCGAGCGTCTGGTGCGCCAGCCTGCCCTCGAAAGGATAAGCGACGAGATAGTGACGGTTGCCGCGCGGAAAGGTCTCGATCAAGAGGTCGTCGCGTTTGGGCAATACCGATTTGTTGGCCTGGAACCGCAGCCAATCCGACACCTGCTCGGGCAGCTTCTTCCAGCGCTGCGGGTCGTCCAGCATGGCGCGCACCTGCTCGGCGAGGTAAGTCGAAAGCGGAAATTTGCCGCCGCCATAATAAGGAACCTTGGCGTCGCTTCCCGGCGCATTCGAGACGAAGCATTCGTTCTCGCGGATGCCTTCGAAGCGCAGCACTTTGCCGGCAAACATGAAGGTGTCGCCATGCGTCAGCGTTTCGAGGAAGGCCTCCTCGATCTTGCCCAGAGCCCGGCCGCCGTGCGAAGCCGAGCCTTTGCTGCCGGCCTTGACGTAACGCACATTGAGCGCCGGCACCTCGATGATGGTGCCGACGTTCAGCCGATATTGCTGCGCGACGCGGGGATTGGAGACCCGCCACATGCCGTCCTTGTTGAGGCGGATGCGGGCGTAGCGCTCGTAGTTCTTCAGTGCGTAGCCGCCGGTGGCGACGAAATCGATGACGCGGTCGAATGTCGGCCGGTCGAGGCTGGCATAGGGCGCTGCTGTCAGCACTTCCTCGTAGAGATCGTCGGCGCGAAACGGCGCTCCGCAGGCGCAGCCCAGCACATGCTGGGCCAGCACATCGAGCCCGCCATTGACCAGCGGCGGCGTATCCTGGGCGCCCAGATAGTTGGCGTCCAGCGCTGCCCGGCACTCCAGCACCTCGAAACGATTGGCCGGGATGAGGATCGCCTTCGACGGCTCGTCCATGCGGTGGTTGGCACGGCCGATGCGCTGCGCCAGCCGGCTGGCGCCCTTGGGCGCCCCGACATGCACGACCAGATCGACGTCGCCCCAATCGATGCCGAGATCGAGCGTCGAGGTGGCAACGATGGCACGTAAGGCATTGTCTCCCATCGCCTTCTCGACGCGGCGGCGCTGGGTGACATCGAGCGAGCCGTGATGCAGCGCGATCGGCAAGGTATCCTCGTTGACCCGCCACAATTCCTGAAACAGCAGCTCGGCCTGGCTGCGGGTGTTGACGAACAGCAGGGTGGTCTTGTGGCGCTTGATCTCGCGGTAGATTTCCGGCGTCGCATAGCGCGCCGAATGGCCGGCCCATGGCACGCGCTCTTCCGAATCGAGGATCGAGATTTCGGGCTTCGCGCCGCCGGTTACGACGATGAGCTCAGACATATCGGGACTTGCCAGGCCTTTGGGCGGATTCTGGCTCACCAGCCAGCGCCGCAACTCGTCGGGCTCGGCCACCGTTGCCGACAGACCGATCGTCTGCAGGCCGGGCACGATGCTGCGCAGCCGCGCCAGCCCGAGCGCCAGCAGATGGCCGCGTTTCGATGCCACCAGCGAATGCAACTCGTCGAGCACGACATAGCGCAGATCCTCGAAGAAGCGCCCGGCATCGCCGGCCGCAATCAGCAGCGCCAATTGCTCGGGCGTGGTCAAAAGGATGTCGGGCGGCGCCAGTTTCTGGCGCTGCCGCTTGTGCGAAGGGGTGTCGCCGGTGCGCGTCTCGATGGTGACGGGCAGGCCGATCTCCTCCACCGGCTTGCCGAGATTGCGCTCGATGTCGACGGCCAGCGCCTTCAGCGGCGAGATGTAGAGCGTATGGATGCCGCGCCGTGCCATACCGGCTTTGCGTCTGGGGCGGTTGGCCAGTTCGGTCAACGATGGCAAGAAGCCGGCCAGTGTCTTGCCGGCGCCGGTCGGTGCGATCAAGAGCACCGATTGCCCGGCTTGAGCCTTCGCCAGCAGCTCGATCTGGTGAGCGCGCGGCGACCAGCCTTTTTCGCCAAACCATCTGATGAATGGCTCGGGCAGAAGGACGGCGGCATTTTGTTTGGCAAGGCGCGGCTGCTCGGTCACGCGAAAGAGGTAGCGCGACGGCGCGCGATCGCCAAGGAAAATCGGAACAAAAGGTGATCGCGTGAGTTGCCCTCACCCCGTACGGGGAGAGGATGCCGGCAGGCACGTGAGGGACAGCGCGAGCTTTCAATCGCTGGCGCCGCCCCTCATCCGCCCTTCGGGCACCTTCTCCCCGTGAACGGGGCGAAGGAAGAGGCGCTAAGGCCGCCGAAACCCAGTCGGCCCGCCATAGAGATACCCAATCCGATCAACCGCATCCTTCAGCCCTTCGCGCGAGACCAGCATGGTGTGGCCGTTGGCGTGGATCATGGTCTCGGCGTCGGTCATAACGGCGACATGCCCCTTCCAGAACACGAGGTCACCGCGTTTTAGCCCGGCATAATCGGATCCCGGATCGAGCGGCTCGCCCAGGCCTGCCGCCTGCATGTCGGAATCTCGAAGCACATTGAGGCCGGCCATGCGCATGGCCAGTTGCACGAGGCCAGAACAGTCGATGCCGAAGCCGGAGGTGCCGCCCCAGAGATAGGGCGTGCCGATAAACATCTCGGCGACCGAGACATAGTCGGCGGCGATATCGCTGACCGGGCGCACATGGCCGGCGATCAGCGCCTCGCCGGAAGGCAACAGCGCATAGTGCGTGCCGCGCGTTTCGGCAGCGCCCCTCACCGTCACCGTCGAGCCCATCGACAATTGCCCGCTGATCGGAAAGCGCAGATCCGGGCCTGGATAGAGAAAAGTGCGCGGCGCCGTGACGATGTGGGTTGGCGCATGCTCGCGTGCGCCCAGCATGGTGGCGCCGACGTAGCCGACATAGCCGTCGCGTTCGGCCTGGACCCAGGCCCAGCCTTCGGCTTCCTCGAAGACAAGCACATCGTCGCCGAACAGTACCTGCGTGTTGACGCCGGCATCCGGGCGCGGTGCCTTGCGCACGTCAGCCACGGAGGCCGTGATCCGAGCCCGACGGCCGGTGACGAAGCGATCGGCCGAAACCTCCCCTTTCAGCCTTGCATCGGCGAGGTCGGAACGGAAGGCGTGGAGGCGGGCATCCCTGGCAGTCAAATCGGTACTCGTTCTAATTCATGGATTGATCAGATGGGCAGTTCATGAGCCCTGGCAACGATACCATCCCCGAAGCGCTCGACAAAGAGCGCGCCTTCGACCGTGCGCCGGATCAGCACATTGCGCTTGTCGAGCTCGTCGCGATGGCGTGACACCAGTTTCAGCGCACCCATCGTGTCGAGCGCGCGGGTGATAACCGGCTTGGTGACATTGAGGCGGGCTGCCAGGCCGCGCACCGTGTGCGGCGGCGGGTCGAGATAGATGGTGAACAGGATCGCCGTCTGGCGCATGGTGAGATCTGGCGCGCCGGCGCGCACCTGCGACAGCATCACCTGCTGCCATAGTCGCATCGCCTGGCTCGGACGCATCGAAATCGACATCGCGCGAGCATGACGGCAAATTGTTTCGGTTCCGTTTCAGTTTAGAGGCAGTGTGCTTTGCTCACGACCCTAGGCATAGCGCCTCGAAATGACCCGCTCCAGTGCACGGATGCCTTGCGCCTCGCCGCCGGCGGGTCCGTAGGGGCGATCGGACGGGTTCCAGGCGAAGATGTCGAAATGCGCCCAGCCCGTTGTCCGTTCGACAAAGCGCTTGAGGAACAGCGCCGCGGTGACCGAGCCGGCGAAACCGTCCGTGGTGACGTTGTTGATGTCGGCGATCTTCGACGCCAGCCTGCCGTCATAGGGCCGCCACAACGGCATGCGCCACAACGGATCCTCGACGGCCACCGAGGCCGCAGCCAGTTCGGACGCCAGCGCTTCGTCGCCAGTGTAGAAAGGCGGCAGATCGGGACCGAGCGCGACACGCGCTGCCCCGGTCAGCGTCGCCATGTCGATCAGCAGTTCCGGCTCCTCGTCATCGGCCAGCGCCAGCGCATCGGCCAGCACCAGCCGCCCTTCGGCGTCGGTGTTGCCGATCTCGACGGTGAGGCCCTTGCGGCTGGTCAGTACATCTCCAGGCCGGAAGGCGTTGCCGGCAATCGAATTCTCGACCGCCGGGATCAGGACGCGCAGCCGGCTCTTCAGCCCGGCAGCCATGATCATCGAGGCCAGGCCCAGCACATTGGCGGCGCCGCCCATATCCTTCTTCATCAAGAGCATGCCCGACGACGGTTTGATGTCGAGGCCGCCAGTGTCGAAACAGACACCCTTGCCGACCAGCGTCACCTTCGGCGCGCCTTCCGGTCCCCAAACCATGTCGATCAGTCGCGGCGCTCCGACCGAGGCCCGGCCGACCGCATGGATCATCGGGAAATTCTGCTTCAGGAGATCATCCCCCTTGATCACCGACACCTCGGCCTTGTGAGTGGCCGCCAGGGTCCGCACGGCCTTCTCCAACTCGTCCGGTCCCATGTCGCTGGTCGGCGTGTTGACGAGGTCGCGCGCCAGGAAGACGCCGTCGGCGATTCGCCGGACATGACCCGCATCCGCGCCGGGCGGCAGCGCGAAACGCAACGCCTTGCCTGATTTCTTGCCGTAGCGAGTGAAGACGTAACCGCCAAGCACCAAGGCTATGGCCGCGAGTTCCGGCTCGGCTGGAGCGGCGGCAAAATGCCAGTCGCCTTCCGGCAAGGCTCTCGCCAGCATGCCGACGGCCAGCGCCCCCTCGCCATCACCGACGCCGAACAAAGCGCCGGCAAGGGAACCGTTGTCGCCGGGCAGGGCCAGCGTCCTGCCGGCTTCGCCGGAAAAGCCGTTGGCGGCCGCCCATGCGGTCGTGGAAGGCGAAAGCGCCAAAGCCTCCAGTCCATCCCTCGCGACCAGATGGACCGGCAAGGCAGTGCTTAGTGTCTCGATGAGTTCGACAGGCATTCGATGGTCTCCGGGAGGCTTGCAGGCCGTCCTCAGTCAAGTGACAGGGACGTCGGATGATTTCAACATCTATGCACAGAGGCCGGACATTGGACATGCCAGGCCAAAGGCTTCCGGCGGGCCGTTCACCGATCCGACGGCTCGCTTTTTAACTGTCCGTTAGGGTTAACAGAATATTTCTGCGGGGATGAAGATGGCCACGTGAATGGCCACGCGCAGGAATGGAGAGCCCCGTGCCGATGCCCACCAACCGCAGGATGAACGTCACGGGCAAACGGTTGGTCACCACGGCACTGCTGATGGCGCTGGCGGCCGGTGTTGCCGGGTGCGGAACCAGCAAGCTCACGACCGGCTCGATCGGGCGCACCAGCGGCAAACCGCTGGAAACCATGTCGGCCGGCGAGTTGCACGGCGCGACCACGCGGCTCGGCGAATCCTACGCAAAGAACCCCAACGACAAGCGACTGGCGACAAATTTTGCGGCGGCGCTCCAGATGGACGGCGATGCCGACCAGTCGCTTGCCGTTATGCGCAAGCTGGCGATCGCCTACCCCAAGGATCGCGACGTGCTTGCCGCCTACGGCAAGGCGCTGGCCGCCAACGGCCAGTTCGAGCCGGCGCTCGACGCCGTGCGCCGGGCGCAGACACCGGAATATCCGGACTGGCGGCTGATGTCGGCCGAGGCCGCCATTCTCGACCAGCTTGGCCAGAAGGATGAAGCGCGCCAGAACTACCGCAAGGCGCTGGACCTCAAGCCGAACGAACCCTCGATCCTTTCCAATCTCGGCATGTCCTATGTGCTGGAAGGCGATCTGCGCACCGCCGAGACCTATATGCGCTCGGCAGCCCGGCAACCGAATGCCGACAGCCGGGTGCGCCAGAACCTTGCGCTGGTCGTGGGACTGCAGGGCCGCTTCGACGAGGCCGAGAAGATCGCCTCGCAGGAGCTTTCGCCCGAACAGGCGCAAGCCAATGTAGCCTATCTTCGCCAGATGCTTGCCCAGCAGAACGCCTGGAGCCAACTCAAGGATCAGGACAAGGCAAAGCCGGCGACCAACTGAGCGCCGCATGGGCGCCGGCTCCGCACAGCGCAAATCCGTCCACGCATCAACGCTGAAAACCAAGAGCCGCACTGCATTGGCAGTGCGGCTCTTTTGTACGGCTGCAACGAGGCCTACTGGCTTGAGGAATTGTGCTGGTCGCCGAAGATGCCGCGCTGACTGACCTGAATGCCGGCTGGGCCCAGAATGATGGCGAACAAAACCGGCAGGAAGAACAGGATCATCGGCACGGTAAGCTTCGGCGGCAGGGCGGCGGCCTTCTTCTCGGCGGCATTCATGCGCATGTCGCGGCTTTCCGAGGCCAGAACGCGCAATGCGTGCGCCACGGGGGTGCCGTAGCGTTCGGCCTGGACCAGCGCCTGGGACACTGACTTCACCGATTCCAGGCCGGTACGAGCCGAGAGGTTTTCATAAGCCTGCCTGCGCTCCTGCAGATAAGAGAGTTCGGCGTTGGTCAGCACGAATTCCTCCGCCAGCGCCACCGACTGCGAACCGATCTCCTCGGAGACCTTGCGCAAGGCAGCCTCGACCGACATGCCCGATTCGACGCAGATCAGCATCAGGTCCAGCGCATCCGGCCACGCCGCCTGGATCGACTGCTTGCGCTTGGCGGCACGATTGTTGACGTAAAGGATCGGCGCGTAGAAACCCGCGTAGGCGACAAGGATGCAGACGAACAGTTTCACGAAGGCCGGCCGGTCCGGCAGTCCGCCGAGCACGAACAGATAGATCCCTGCCAGCGCGAAACCGACAAAAGGCAGGATCAGGCGGAAGAACAGGAAGCGCGTCAGCGGGTTCTGGCCACGAAAGCCCGCCACCTTGAGCTTCTGCAACGTGCCTTCATCGGCCAACGCACGCCGCAGGTCCAGCCTGTCGACGATGTTGCGCATGCCGATCGACTGCTCTTCGCGCAGCCCCTTGCGGCGACGATCGGCTTCATTGGCAAGCCGCGCGCGCTGCTTAGCGCGCAATTCGTCACGCTCCAGCGCCACCGATCTCATGCGCGTCTTGAGCTGATTGCCACCAAGGGCCGGCAGCACCGTGAAGACGGTCGCGAACACCGCAATGCCAACCAGCAACGCTATCAGGAAGGCAGGATCGGTCAGCGATTTTACGACTTGGTCGGTCATTCGTTTTCAGTCTTTTCGTTTCGAGCTTTCCAAGGTCGGCCTAAACTTCAAAGTTCATCATCTTGCGCATCACCAGAATGCCGATCGACATCCAGACGCCGGAACAGCCGAGGATCAGATTGCCGGTGCTGGTGGTGAACAGCGGCATGATGTAGTTCGGGCTCGACAGATAGACGAGAAGGGCGACGACAAAAGGCAGCGCGCCGATGATGACGGCCGACGCCTTGGCTTCCATGGAAAGCGCCTGGACCTTGGCCTTCATCTTCTTGCGATCGCGAAGCACGCGCGACAGGTTGCCAAGCGCCTCGGAGAGATTACCGCCGGCCTGTGACTGGATCTGGATAACGATGCCGAAGAAGCTTGCCTCGCTGCACGGCATGGTTTCAGCCATGCGCAAGGTGGCATCGGGGATGGACATGCCAATCTGCTGTGAATCGACGATCCGGCGGAACTCGGTCTTGACCGGCTCCGGCGATTCACTGGCGATCAGGCGAATGGCGTCGTTGAGCGGCAGGCCGGATTTGACGGCGCGCACGATGATGTCGAGGGCGTTGGGAAATTCGTTGAGGAACGCCTTGACCCGGCGCGCGCGGCGAAACGAGACGAACCAGCGCGGCAGGCCGAGCGCCCCCGCCAGCAGCGCGCCCGGCAGGACCAGAAGCGGCGCGCCGGCGAGATAGGCAAGCACCGTCAGCGCGATGCCGCAAATGACGGAGTAGATATAGAAACGTTCGATCGAGACCTGCATGCCGGCCTGACGAATCTGGGCCTTCAACGGCGGCTTCTTGACGGCGAGTTCGTTGGTTTTCTGCTTTTCGTCGAGCTGTTTCAGCGTGTCCTGGACAGATTTACGCCGCTTGACCGCCTCCGCGACACGGTCGCGCGAAGCCTTGACGACCGAACGATCGGTCTCGGCCGCCTTGATCGTCTCGAGCCGCTTGCCGGCCTGCTTCTCGTTGCTCATCTTGGTGAACAGGAAGGCATAGGCGACCGCACCGGCGCTGAAGCCGGCGAGCACGATGAACGCCAGTACGGTGGTGTCAATTCCGAACATCGACCTCGGTCCCCAGCGCATATCGCCGTTTCAAGGAAACGGCGATATGCGCTATCGCTTTGTTTTGACGCAATTCCCAAGGGAAAGCGCTACGCGCTTTTCCCGGGAAAACCGCTTCACACTTTTCCTGGAATTGCTTCCAACCTCGATATGCGTCAGTCAGCGCGTTTCTCCATCGATTCCAGCGCATTGGCGAGGCGCTGTTCCTCGCCATAGTAGCGGGCGCGATCCCAGAAATGCGGGCGGCCGATGCCGGTCGACACGTGCTCGCCAAGCAGCCTTCCATTCGAGTCCTCGCCCTTGATGTTGTAGAGCACGATATCCTGCGTGATGATGACGTCGCCTTCCATGCCGATCACCTCGGTGATGTGGGTGATGCGGCGCGAGCCGTCGCGAAGGCGTGCTGCCTGGATGATGACATCGATGGAGCCGACGACGATTTCACGCACGGTCTTCTGCGGCAGCGAATAGCCGCCCATGGCGATCATGGATTCGATACGGTTCAGGCATTCGCGCGGGCTGTTGGAGTGGATCGTTCCCATCGACCCGTCATGGCCGGTGTTCATCGCCTGCAGCAGGTCGAAAACCTCCGGTCCGCGCACTTCGCCGACGATGATGCGTTCGGGCCGCATGCGCAGGCAGTTCTTGACCAGGTCGCGCATGGTCACCTCGCCTTCGCCCTCGAGATTGGGCGGGCGGGTTTCGAGACGCACCACGTGCGGCTGCTGCAGTTGCAGTTCGGCCGAGTCCTCGCAGGTGATGACGCGTTCCTCGCGGTCGATATAGTTGGTCAGGCAGTTGAGCAGCGTCGTCTTGCCAGAGCCGGTACCGCCGGAGATGACGATGTTGCAGCGGACGCGGCCGATGATCTTGAGGATCTCGGCGCCCTGCGGCGAGATGGCGCCGAACTTGACCAGCTGATCGAGCGTCAGCTTGTCCTTCTTGAACTTGCGGATGGTGAGCGCGGTGCCGTCGATGGAGAGCGGCGGGGCGATGACGTTGACGCGGGAGCCGTCGGGTAGGCGGGCGTCGCAGATCGGACTCGATTCGTCGACGCGGCGGCCAACCTGGCTGACGATGCGCTGGCAGATGTTGAGCAGCTGCTGATTGTCGCGGAAGCGGATGCCGGTCTGTTCGACCTTGCCATTGACTTCGATGTAGACGTTCTTGGAGCCGTTGACCATGATGTCGGCGATATCGTCGCGGGCGAGCAGCGGCTCCAGCGGGCCGTAGCCCAGCACATCGTTGCAGATGTCCTCGAGCAACTCTTCCTGCTCGGCGATCGACATTGCGAAATTTTTGATGGCGATGATGTCGTTGACGATGTCGCGGATTTCCTCGCGCGCGCTCTCGGGATCGAGCTTGGCGAGTTGCGACAGGTCAATGGTGTCGATGAGCGCGGAGAAGACCTGGCTCTTGGTGTCGTAGTAGGTTTCACTTTTTTCGCGCTGGATCTTTTTTGGCGGCTCCGGCGCCATCGATGGCGCCTCAACGGCACGGCGAGTTGGCGGGGTTCCCGGCGCTCCAGGCGGCGCTGCCGCGGGCCGGGCAAGTACCGCCATGTCCGCAGGCGTTGCAGTGGCCGGCGCCGCTGGCGCCGGTGCTGGCTGACGGAACTCCGGGGTGAACCGGCCGCCGTCGTCGGAGCCTCTTTTACCAAACATGATCGACTACCAATTCCGTCCAGAACATGATGCCGAAGCGGTTTTCGAACGACATCATGCTCTACTTCTTGATTTGGAGGGGAGCGTCATTTCTTGTTACGCGAGAGCTTGCCGAGCAGGCCGCCAAGGCCTGCCTTCTTCCTGGCCTTGATTTCGCTGCGACCGGTCAGGACATGCGCGATTTCGTTGATCATGCCGACGACCGGGCTCCTGGCATCCATCTCGCCCAGCATGCGGCCGTTGTTGGCGGCATTTCCAAACAACAACGGGTCGAAGGCGATGACCGACATCGGCGTGAGGCTGAGCGGTTCGGCGAAGTCGGAAGCGGATATCTCGGGTCGCTTCGGTACGCCGGCCTGGTTGATGATCAGTTTCGGCGGCGGATCGTTCGGGCGAAGCCGCGTCAGCATATCGACCAGATTCTTGGTGTTGCGCAGATTGGCCAGTTCCGGCGTCGCCGTGATGACGATCTCGTCAGCCTTGATCAGTGTGTTCTTGGTCCAGCCAGTCCAGACATGAGGAACGTCGAGCACCAGCAGCGGCACACTGCGCTGCGCGGTGTCGATGAGTTGCGTGAAGGCATCGGGATCGAAATCATAGACACGTTCGAGGGTGGAGGGCGCGGCGAGCAGCGACAGATGTTCGGCGCACTGGGCAAGCAGCCGGTCGAGATAGACCTCGTCAACTCGTTCGGGCGAAAACACGGCTTCGGCGATGCCTTGCGCAGGGTCCTGGTCGAAATTTATGTTGGCCGTCCCGAAAGCCAGGTCGAGATCGGCGACGACCACTTCCGACTTGAACAGCGATGACATCGCCCACGCTACATTGTGGGCGATGGTCGAGGAGCCGACGCCGCCCTTGGCGCCGATGAAGGCGATCGAGCGGCCGATCGGCTCGGCTTCCGGATCGACGAAGATCGATGAAACCACGGAGACGATATCGGCCATCGACACCGGCGCGATGACATATTCGGAAATACCGAAGCGGATGAGTTCGCGGTAAAGACCGACATCGTTGTAGTGGCCGATCACCACGACTTTCGAGGAGGGATCGCAATATTCGGAAAGCTGGGCAAGCTGCTCCAGCAACTGCTTCGGTTCGCTGCGCGATTCCAGCAGGATCAGGTTCGGCGTCGGCGCCGACTGGTAGAATTCGATCGCCGTGGCGATGCCGCCCATATGCACTTTCAGATGCGCCTTGGCCATGCGGCGATCCTCGCCGGCCCGCTCCACCGGATGCGCGACACCTTCCGTCTCGCAAAATGCCTGGATCGAAATACGCGGCACCGGCCGCAGCGCCTGCATCGCGGCAATATCCGATTGCGAGCTGTCGCCGCCGTCTACGGGCGTATCGTAGGCAAGATTGCTCATTGTCATGCTCTTTTCCGTGACTTCTCTTCCGGTCTCTACGCGGGACCGGCGCTCCTAGTACGTCACTTCCGAATTGCCGAGGAACTCGTCCGAAATACCTCTGCCGCGATAGACGTCGATCACCGCGCCGCGGTTCTCGGCGTCGATATCGGACGACTTTCTTGGCCCGAGCAGATCGGCCGGATTGGCGAGTTGCGCGGCGAGGTTGTTTTGAGAGGAGCAGCCGTAATCGGCGTAGTGCTTGTTTTCGGAGGTTGCGAGGATGTCTTCGGGCCAGCGCCCGCATTTGTCGGTCTGGGCTCTCACCGAAATATAGGAAACGCGGATAGGCGCCGAGGCTTCCGGGGAAACCGACTGGTAGGAGGTCACCACGATCCGGTTTCGCTTGATGCCGCTGGCAACCGCCAGCCTGGCGAAATCGCGCGCCGCGGCAGTCGCCGCCACCTCATTGGCCGAGCCGATCGGGGTTGCGATCGTCAGCGCCGGGGCAGCGCTCCTGTCGTAGCCGACAAGGAAGCCCAGAAGCGTGTCGCGCTGCGAGCCGGTCATGCCGCGATCGCCGGCGCCGACCGGGAGGTCCAGCTTCTGGTTCTTCTCAGCAATTACGATCGGATGCGCGGTGCGATAATCGTCGGGAATCGCCCCAACCGTGATGCTGTCGCGCTTAGCGCAACCGGCAAGCGAGGCGGCGATCGCGATCGCCAGGATCGGCATTGCCGATCGGCGGATCCGGCCACGGCCAGACCATGCCGTTGCGGCAATCGCCAGTACCTTTGATGCTGACTGAGACATGTCCGCTTCCCCGCTTACTTGTAGATGAAGCCGACAACGCCGTGGTAGCGGCCGTTGGGCTTGTCGGTCTGCATGGTGCCGTAGACGCGGTTGACGCGGCCAAGGAACATGGCCGGACCATCGCCGGCGGCATTGAAATTGTCGTCCGGCTTAGCCAGGTCGTTGCGCGCCACCGGCCGAGCCAGATAAGGCGTGATGATGATGACCAGTTCAGTTTCATTGCGGACGAAATCGCGGCTGCGGAATAACGTGCCGAGCACCGGGATCTTGGTCAGGCCGGGCAAGCCCGATACAGCCTGGCGGACGTCGTCGCGGACGAGGCCGGCAATCATCATCGAACCGCCCGACGGCAATTCGACGGTGGTGTCGGCAAGTCTCTTGCGGATCGACAGAAGCGTCAGGCCGGGCAAGGTGCCGCCTCCTTCCAGGGTGGTAGCACCTTCCGAGGTCGGCTCCGAAACCGATGTTCTGACCTTGAGGCTGATCCGACCCGCCGACAGCACAACGGGCTGGAACTCGAGGCCTATGCCGTATTCCAGCTTTTCGTTGGTGTAGGTGACCTGCCCGGTCTGGTTGTCGGTCGAAACGTTGTTTGTACGTGCCGTGATGAGATTGAATTCGCCGCCGACCCTGAACGTTGCCTTCTCGCCCGAAACCGCCGTGAGGGTCGGTTCTGCAAGCGTCTTCATGACGCCGCTTTGCTCCATGGCATTGATGTAGGCTTTGAGGCCACTGCCGCCCAAGTTAAAGCCTGAATTCTGCGAAAGCGGCTTTCCCAAACCGTAGTTGGGCGAACTCAGCGCACCGTAGGCGATGCCGTCCATGCTGCCGCTGCCAACCATGTTGACGCCGAGCTGCTTCATCACCGAGCGGCTGACTTCGGCCACGGTCACCTTCAGCGTCACCTGGTCGTCGCCGATGATCTGTAGCAGGTTGACGATCTTCGAGACCCGGCGTTCGGCATCCGGGTTGTTGATGTCGACGCCGCCATTGGCATTGCCGCCTGCCGCGGTCTGCGAATACTGACCGGTCGTCGCTTCACCGCCGGACACGAAGATGGTTGCCAGATCGACGGCGCGCTTGGCATCGAGCGGCGTGTCCACCGTCCCGGTCAGGACGACGTTGTCGTTCAGCAACTCGACCTTGATCTCGGCATTCGGAAGGAAGCGCTTGAGATAATCTTCCAATCCGGCGACGTCGCGTTCGACGGCCAGATCCAGGCTGGCGATCTGCTCGCCATTGGGACCGAAGACGAAGATGTTGGTTTCGCCCACCGACTTGCCGAACAGATAGATCCGCCTTGCGGTGCGGGTCACCGCATCGGCGACCGCGGGGTTGGCGACCAGGATGTCGTAGGCGTCGCTCGGCAGATCGATGACCACCGATTTGTTGAGGCCAAGCTTGACACGTTGCGTGGCCGACGAGGCCGTGACCCCGACGCTCTTTCCGGCGGCCTTGGCGTCGACAAGGCCACTTGCATGGGCTCCGAGAAAAAGCAGGCCGATGGCCGCAGCCATGGTGACCGGCAGTCTAGCGACTAACCTCATTTCCTTGCCCCTACTTCGGAAACTTCGCCCGATTTGATCAACCGCACCGTTCCGCGCCGCCCATTGCCGGAAACGAGGTAGTCGGCTTCATCGGTACCCTTTTCCTTGTTGTCGGTGATTGAGCGCAGAGCCAGCGTCAGGCGATCGGCCATCTGCTGGGCGACGGTGATGATCTCGGCCTGCTGCGGCGTCAGCTCCAGTGTCGCCGTCTGTCCGACCCTGGTCTTCTTGCCTTCCTCGTCCTCCTGGATGGTCTGATCGATCGCCAGGACGCGGATGTTCTTGAGGATGGTCTCGGTGGTGAATCCGCTGCCGCCGTTGCCGGCGTCGGATCTGCGGGTCATGATGACGTCTACAAAATCGTTGGGCAGGATGAACCCGCCTGCCGACGTGTCAGCCGAGATCGCGGTGGCGACGGCACGCATGCCGGTGGGCAGGATCGAAGACATGAAGCTTTGCCCCTCGCCGATCAGCTTGGAGCGCCGCAGCGGCTCACCGGTGTACATCGCCACGCGGGCGACAGAGCCTTTCAGCTTGTCCAACGCGTCGGGTTCGACGGCACGGGTGATGAAATTCGCGTTGATCCCTTCGGCCGGCCAGGACTCCCAGCTGATGTTGTTCTCAAGCGGACTGCCCATGGCGACGTCGCCGGAAAGCACGAGCACCTCCTGCAAGGCGATGGCCGGCGCCTGTGGCGCACCGACGACGACCTGCTGGGGCGGCGAGACCGCCACCATATTCTTGGCAACATAACCTGCACCACCCGCCGCAGCCACCGCCACGCCCAGAATTATCAGTCGGGATGCTGGCATCTGTCCGAACCCTCGCCTTAGGCAACCACCTAGCCAGGCCGGACTTTGCAGCGGCAATCGTCAAAACAAGGTTAATGCAATGCTTACGATCGTGATTAATTTAAGGTTTACATAAATTGGACGGACCGGTGCTCCGACAACAAAAAGGCGGCCAAGCCGCCTCTTTTCATATCGATGCCGAAGCGGCAAAGGAGCCTTGCTGTTTCAGTTCGCCAGCTTTGCCAGTGCCCAAACCATGAGGGGTGAATCCGGATAGGTCAGCAGCCCGCCAATGCCGAGTGCAATGCCATAAGGAATGCCAGTCGTGTCGTCGGCGAAATGGCGCAGGAATGTATTGTGGCTGGTGTAAATCGCCAGCGGCGATTTCCGATAGAGAAGAATGGCGAGCGTCAGCAGGCCACCGATGAACGTCGAAGCCACGAGGTAATTGACAAGATGAGTGTTGAACCCCATCCACACGGCGGTGCCCGCGAGCAGCTTGGCGTCGCCGCCACCCATGCCGCCGAGTGCAAACAGACCGAATGTCACGGCCAGCACCATGGCGCCGGCGGCGAAATGCCAGCCATAGGTTGCCAAGTCCATGCCCGTAAGCGGCGCAACCAAGGCAAACACCGCCAGCAGCAACACCGGTACGCGGTTGGCGATCGTCATCGACAGCATGTCGGAGATCGCGGCAAAGAGCATGCAGAAGGGAAAGACGACGAAGATCAGGGCTTCAAGCATCGGTGCGGCGCCTTGGTCAGATGCATCAGGCTTGAGCCTAGGCCGGTTCGATTAACGATTGATGAGGCAACGATCTCAATTTGCCTGGTGTCGCCGGCAAATTGCGGATCGAGATCCTGCGCACCGCACAAATGAAACAAGGGCCGCCAAGGCGGCCCTTGTTCTGAAAACGATCGCAGATCCGTAATGTATTACGGAGCCTTGCCGGTCGAGACGGCAGTGGCGATGTCCTTGAACTTGTTGTTCAGGGCATTGCCGAGCTGACCAGCGCCAACCATGATGGCAAGCGCGATGAGAGCTGCGATCAGACCGTATTCGATAGCGGTCGCGCCGGATTCGTCCTTCGCGAAACGTGCGATGAGATTAGACATTCGAGAGCTCCTACTCCACGTGTTACAGCACTTCCGTCAACTTCTGTGGTGGTTGATCGGATGCTGCCAATCTACGGAGAAGCTCTTTCAATCGGCTTAATAAACAGCCTTACCGATTCCTTTCCCGCTTCGAACAGCTTGCGTGGTTAACCGTAAACTAAACGCTGGAAAGTAGCTCGCCTGCCCGTGAAAAGCTGTAATCTCACGGCTATCGGCAGGATGCATTGTTATATTAGCTGGCAGCAAGATTGGTGCGAATACCCCGGCGCCGGTCAAGGTTTAACCGTTGGTTCACCAATCTCCTTCATGTTTCTTTGAACAAGTTTTGCCGCTGTGGAGCGCCTTGATGACTGCCATGAAATCGTCATTCCTGCTTGTCGCGCTTCTCGCCGTCCCGGCTTTTGTGCTGCCGGCCAAGGCCGGAGCCGGCATCGAAGTGACGATGAATCAGGCCAAGATCGTCAAACTGACACGCCCCGCCGACACCATCGTCGTCGGCAATCCGGCGATTGCCGACGCCTCCGTCCAGGATGCATCGACGATCGTGCTGACGGGCAAGGGGTTCGGCGTCACCAATCTGGTTGTCCTCGACCACGATGGCAGCCCGATCGTCGACGAGCAGGTGACCGTGGTGCGCCAGGACGCGTCGTCCGTGCGTATCTACAGGCGCGCCTCGGTACAGACCATGTCCTGCACGCCCTATTGCGAAAGCTCGTACAAGAGCGACTCGGAAAAGTCGTCCGAAGCCGAGATGAGCGCTGGGCAGTAAGCGCCTCAGTTGGCTTGATTGTCTCGGGAAAGCCGCGTCGGTTAGCGGCCGGTTAATGTCGCCTGGTCGAATTTAACGGTCATTCAAACCGGAGCTAAATGGGTTCTTGATAGTGGTGCTGACGGTACCGCATCAGGATCGGTAGGAACGGGATATGGGCGACGTTTTGGACGAGGATTCAGAACGCGAGATCTGCAAGGTCAAGGCAGGGCGCGTGACGTTTGCCCGTCTTTTCCTTGGTGATCGGCGCGGCAGCACGGCGATAGAATTCGCCATGCTTGCGTTACCGTTTGCGGCTCTCGTCTTCGCCATCCTCGAGAGCTGCGTTTCATTTGCCGGACAGGAGGTGATGGCCAACATCACCGATGATATCGCCCGTCAGTTGCGTACTGGCCAGTTGAGGCAAGCCGATGTGACGGAAGAGAAGCTGAAGGGCTTGGTCTGCGCCAGACTCGAGATCATTGTCGCGAAGGGTTGCCCCGGTTTGCTGGTGGATCTGCGCCCGTTCAAGACCTTTGCCGGGGCAGCCAGTGCGGGTTTCACGATTTCCGGCTCGACCATCACGCTGACGGGCAAGGATCCGGATACAGGCAAGGACCCGGCTTTCGGGACCCCTACAATAGGTCCGGCAGAATCAAAGAACATGCTGCGGGTCTTTTACCCTTGGCCGGTCATGACCGATTTCATGGCTCAATACATGTCGAATATGGATGGCGGCAAGACTCTGCATTACGCGACGACAACGTGGCAAAACGAGCCATTCGACAACTGAAATTGCACGTGTAAGCAAAAGGAAAAGTGCATGTTTCGTGCGGGGGCACATCCGGGGATGTCGGTTAGCTGGAAAAGAGCGGCGCGGTTTTTTTCCGATCGGCGCGGCATAGCGGCCGTCGAGTTTGCCCTCATCGTGCCTGCCTTGCTGATCATGTATTTCATTACCATGGAGGCCTCGCAAGCCATCGAGGCCAGCAAGAAGGTCAGCCGCATCAGCTCCATGGTTGCCGACCTCGTCACGCAGCAAACGTCGGTGGTCAACGCAGATCTCACCAACATCATGAAGATCGGAAACTCCAGCCTTCAGCCTTACAACCGCTCGGTCGCCAATATCTCCATTACGGCAATCGACATCAGAACCGAACCGAACAATCCGACACCGCAAGCAAAGGTGGCGTGGTCCTGGAGCGTGCTGAATGGGAAGACTGGCCGCGACTCCAACCCGACAACTTCCACCACCGTCCCGGCGACGCTCAATGTTGCGGGGACTTTCCTCATTCGTGTCAAAACCACTCTAGCATACCAACCGATCATCTCCTGGTCGGAAGGCTCCGAAAAGCCGCTCGGATTTATCTCGGCCTTCAACGAAGGCAAGATAACGATGAGCGAAACCTACTATCTCAGGCCGCGCCGGGCCACGTCGATCCCGTGCAGCGATTGCTGAAGCAGTTCTACCCATTCAACCCGGGTTCATTGCGCGCTGCTGTCGGTGCTGGCTGACACCAGGCGCACGATGGAAGCGGCCATCACATAGTCACTCGCAGCGGCGAGCGTGAACCCTCCCGAATGTTTCGATTCCACGAAATCGTAGACTTCCGGCGACTGCGATCTGAGATTGGTGAGGAAGACGGTCAGTCGGCGTTTGGCTTCGGGGTCGAGATCGCTGCGGACGGCGTGAGGGCCGTATCTGAGCACGCCGGAGGTCCAGATGATCTGGAGCGCGGCTTCTGGAATGCCCGCCGCCTCCAGTCGCGCCGCCGTGCCGTCCGGATCAGCCGGCTGATCGCCAGCAATCCCCGTCCGGTTTTCCGCCGTGGCCCGCTCCCAGCCGAACACGGCATCGGCCTGGCCATCGACCAGCATCGCTTCTGCGGCGGCAGCCGAGCCGGCATGAGCGAGGAATGGCGCATCCTGGCTGATCTTGATGCCGTCGGCCGCCAGCCCGGCGAGCGGTAGAAGCGAACCGCCGACATTGTCGGAAGGCGCCATGGCGATGCGGTGCTTTTCCAGGGCCGCGAGATCGGAAAGCCTGCCGTCGCGCGTCAAAAGCACGGAGCGGATGCCCGTGGCACCGTCGGCGTCGACCGGCGCCACAAGAGGTTCGACGCAGCCGCAGCGCTCCGAGGCGGTGGCGTAGGCGGTCGCCGAATAGACCGCGTACTGAATCCGGCCATTGGCCTGTGCCTCTATCAGCGCCGCATAGTCATGCGCGACGACGAATTCCACCTTCATGCCGAGCGCCTTGCCGTAGGCGTCAGTCAGCAACGCCAGACCCGGAACCGTGTTCCCGGCGCCCGGCTCGGCAACGATGCCGATCCGAAACGTGCCGATCTGGTCGCGCCAGTCGGCGTGCGCGGCGAGCTGCGAGGCCAGGAGCGCTACAGTGGTCGCCAGTGCACTCCAACCGAGGTCAGCCCGTCTCATCGATCCATGCCCCGCACGCCGTTCCTTGAAGCGCATCGCATGTCTCAAGAATGCGTACACCACGCCTGCCCGACTTCGCGACTATCGCGCCAGGCCGTTGCCGCCTGGTTTACGATTTGCCAATGCCGCGACGGGACCTTATGTCTGGTCAACCAGACTGGCAATGACGGCACCGATGGCACGCGCTTTCCTCTTCGTTCTCGATTCTTTCGGCATTGGCGGCGCCGCCGATGCCGAACGCTATGGCGACGCCGGCTCGAACACATTCGGACATATCGCGCTGGCCTGCGCGGAAGCCCGCGCCGATCGCGAGGGCCTGCGCGAGGGACCGCTGAAGGTGCCCACCATGGTTTCGCTCGGTCTCGGCCGCGCAGCAGAAACCGCAACTGGCTTCCACTTCGACAGCAAAGCCGCTGTTTCAGCCTCCGCTTTCCACGGCGCCGCGCAGGAGATTTCGAGCGGCAAGGATACGCCGTCGGGTCACTGGGAAATCGCCGGGCTGCCCGTGCGGTTCGACTGGGGCTATTTCCCCGATAAGGTGCCCGCCTTCCCTGCCGAACTGACCGAAGCGATGATCCGCGAGGGCAAGGTGCCGGGCATTCTCGGCAACTGCCATGCACCCGGCACCGAGATCATCGAGCGCTTTGGCGAGGAGCATATCCGCACCGGCCAGCCGATCTGCTACACCTCGGTCGATTCCGTCCTGCAGATAGCAGCGCACGAAGTTCATTTCGGCCTGGAGCGGCTCTACGAGTTCTGCAATACGGTACGCCGGCTGGTCGACCCGCTGAAGATCGGACGGGTGATCGCACGGCCTTTTCTGGGCGAAACATCAGCCACCTTCGAGCGCACCTATAACCGCCATGACTACGCCGTGCCGCCGCCTGAGCCGACGCTGCTCGACCGCTTGACCGGGCGCGGCAGCCGGGTGATCGCGGTCGGCAAGATCGGCGACATCTTCGCCCACCGCGGTATCTCTGAAGTACGCAAGGCGCCCGGCAACATGGCAATGTTCGACAAGGCGCTGGGCGCGATGGACGATGCCGGCGACGGCGACCTGGTGTTCGCCAATTTCGTCGACTTCGACACCGAGTTCGGCCATCGCCGCGACGTCGCCGGCTATGCTGCGGCGCTCGAAGCCTTCGACCGCCGGCTGCCCGAGGCACTGGCAAAGCTGAAGCCGGGCGATCTGCTCATCCTCACCGCCGACCATGGCAACGATCCGACATGGCGTGGCACCGACCACACGCGCGAACGCATCCCGGTCATCGGCACCGCACCAGGTCTCACGGGCGGCGACATCGGGCTCAGGACCACCTTCGCCGATATCGGCGAGACGGTCGCCGAACACCTCAAGCTGGCGCGCGGCCGCCACGGCGCTTCCTTCCATGCGGCGATAGGCGGCCATGCCTGAACTGCCCGAGGTCGAAACGGTCCGGCGCGGGCTGCAGCCGGTTCTGGAAAGCGCGCGCATCGTGCGCGTCGAGGCGCGCCGGCCCGATCTCAGATTTCCGTTTCCGGCGAAATTTGCGCAGCGGCTGACCGGCAAGACGGTCATCGCGCTTGGCCGCCGCGCCAAATATCTCACCATACACCTGGACGGTGGCCCGGTGCTGATCTGCCATCTCGGCATGTCGGGCTCGTTCCGCATCGAGGCCGCTGATGACAAAGAGACGCCCGGCACGTTCCATCAAGAGCGCTCGAAGGATGCCAAGCACGACCATGTGGTGTTCCATGTCGTGTCGCCTGTCGGCGTCCAGTCTCGCGTGGTCTTCAACGACCCGCGTCGCTTCGGCTTCATGCTGTTTGCGGAAGGCCTGGCCGACGCGCATCCGATGCTCGCGGGACTGGGCGTCGAGCCGACCGGCAATGCGCTGGAAGGCGCCCTGCTCGCCTCTCTGCTGAAGGGCCGCAGATCGCCGTTGAAGGCGGCGCTGCTCGACCAGAAGCTGATTGCCGGGCTCGGCAATATCTATGTGTCGGAAGCGCTGTGGCGCGCCGGCCTTTCGCCATTGCGCGAGGCAGGCACCATCGCCGGGACCAGCAAGAAGGCCAAGGAACAGAGCGAACGACTGGCCGAGGCAATCCGTTCGGTGATCGCCGATGCGATCGCCGCCGGCGGGTCTTCGCTGCGCGACTATGTGCACACAGACGGGTCGCTGGGCTATTTCCAGCATTCCTTCGCGGTCTACGATCGCGAAGGCGAGCCCTGTCCGACGCCCGGCTGTCGCGGCCACATCGAGCGCATCGTGCAAAGCGGCCGCTCGACCTTTTATTGCCGGACCTGCCAGCGGTAAGCTAGACGGTCCTTCAGTGCCGCAACCAGGAGGCCAGCCCATGAGCTATGAAACCATCATCGTCGAGACGCGCGGCAAGGTCGGCCTGATCACGCTGAACCGGCCCAAGGCGCTCAACGCGCTGAACGCGCAGGTGCTGGCGGATTTGCTGACGGCGGCAAAGGGGTTCGACGCCGATCCCGGCATCGGCGCCATGGTCATCACCGGTTCCGAGAAGGCTTTTGCGGCGGGCGCCGACATCAAGGAAATGCAGGCCGTCACCTACGCGGAGGCCTATGTGCAGGATTTCTTCGTCGGCTGGGAAGAGTTTACCCGTGCGCGCAAGCCGATGATCGCGGCGGTCGCCGGCTATGCACTGGGCGGCGGCTGCGAACTGGCGATGATGTGCGATTTCATCATTGCCGCCGACACGGCGAAATTCGGCCAGCCCGAAATCACGCTCGGCGTCATTCCCGGCATGGGCGGGTCGCAACGGCTGACCCGCTTTGTCGGCAAGTCGAAGGCCATGGACATGTGCCTGACCGGTCGGATGATGGATGCCGCCGAAGCCGAGCGCAGCGGCCTGGCCTCGCGCGTCGTGCCGGCCGGCGAGTTGATCGAGGAGGCGATGAAGGCCGCGGCCAGGATATCAGAGTTTTCACTGCCATCGGTGATGATGGCCAAGGAGGCAGTCAACCGCGCCTACGAGACGACGCTGGCGGAGGGACTGCGCTTCGAACGCCGGCTGTTCCACTCGCTGTTTGCGCTCGACGACCAGAAGGAAGGGATGGCCGCCTTTGCCGAGAAGCGGAAGCCGAATTTCACCAATCGCTAGAGTGGCGGCGGCGAGGACCAAAAAGAAGCCAAAGCGGCGTTGACGCGCCGGAAAAGCTGAACTATAAGCCGCTCCACCCGAGGCGGCCGTTGGCTGCCCGTTTGTTTTTTGCGCCCTGCGGCATCCCGCATGCGCCCACCAGATCAGAAGAGAGGCATCATGGCCAATACCTCCTCGGCCAAAAAGGCAACGCGCAAGATCGCCCGCCGCGCAGCGATCAACAAGAACCGCCGCTCGCGCGTGCGTACATATGTCCGCCAGGTCGAAGAGGCACTGGCTGCCGGCGACAAGGCAGCCGCGCTGGAAGCCTTCAAGACCGCAGAGCCGGAATTGATGCGCGCCGCGACCAAGGGCGTGATCCATAAGAATACGGCATCGCGCAAGGTGTCGCGTCTGGCACACCGCCTCAAGGTGCTGTCGGCCTGATTGACCGTTCCTGAACTGTCGTTCTTTCAAACCCGGCCAATCGCGCCGGGTTTTTTCGTTTGCCGGCAAGCACTTAAAAAGAACGGCCGCAAAGCATGCCCGAGCCGCATTCCAGAGTCCGGAATGCTTTGCCGGCACATACACTCCGACTGATATTCCAATCCGCCGAAACGGCCCACGCCAATAAATTTGGCTGTCACAAATTGCTGATATTTTTCGGTGGCTTGCTGGAAGTGATCCACAGCTTGTTCACATCGCCTGTGGGCGACAGGCAGCAAGTTGGTGTCAAGCGAATTATTTCAGAAAATTTCAAACCGCACAGCCATTTTCATATTCGCGGCAAAAGGGTTTGAATCCCAATGGCTTTGTCAAAATATGCGCTTCCAGCACGGAGCCCGAACCGTTGTTGACTAACCAGATTCCTTAAAAATCCGTTAGAGGTGGCCTTGCCCTATCCACAGCGATTTCGGTAATGTCGATCTATCGAAAGGGACGGGCCATTAGCCCTTAACCCAGCCTGAATCGGCCAGCTAACAGTGGCAGAATTCATGACGTGGATCAATTCCGCGAACGGGTATGGCTTGCCTTTTCGATACGATAGGGGACTGGCGTAATTGTACATGGCAGCTTGATGGCGCACCGGCGTTTTCGCCGGGCAGCACCGCTTTGCCCGAACATGTCAGACGGACTGGCTTTAAGCAGCCGGGACCGATCCCTTTTTGACGAGGCAACGTCATCCGCCGGCGGCGGCGGTGGTGTTGTAGCGAAGATACGGTCGCCGGAAACATGGGTGCAGGAGGCGCACTCCCGGCGGAAAAAGGTACAAAGGAAAAGGGACGCACAATCATGCAGAGCGGCATCGAGCGGGAGCTTACGGGCGACCTGCCATTTCCCGGAACATTGGTCGGAGCGCACGATATGGCGGCTTCCAGCGACGCGGAACAGAAGTTCGACCGGGTCAAGGCCCAGTTGAAGGCGCGCCTGGGAACCGAGGTCTATTCGAGCTGGTTCGGCCGTATGAAGGTGGCTGAGGCTTCCCGGGGCATTGTACGCATCTCGGTGCCCACGGCCTTCCTGCGCTCGTGGATCAATGGCCATTATCTCGATCTCATCGCCGATCTGTGGAAGCACGAGGATCCCGAAATCCTCAAGATCGAGATGGTCGTGCGCACCGCGACCCGTCCTGCCCGCAATGGCGTCGAACCCGAGGTCGTGCCGGCGCGCAAGATGACCAAGCATACGCAGACCGCATTGGCGGCCGGCACGGTCGGCCCCGGCAGGGTGGAGCGGGCGCCCGCCCCTCGTCCCGGCACGCCGATCGAGAGCGAATTCCGGCACAATGTGCTGGGGTCGCCGCTCGACCCGCGCTACACGTTCGGCTCCTTCATCGAAGGCCCGTCGAACCGGGTGGCTTTCGCCGCAGCCAAAGCCGTGGCGGAATCGCAGTCGAGCGCGGTGCGCTTCAACCCGCTGTTCCTTCATGCAACCGTCGGGCTCGGCAAGACGCACCTTTTGCAGGCGATTGCGGCCGAATCCCTGAAACAGAACCCGAAATCGCGCGTCGTCTATCTGACGGCCGAATATTTCATGTGGCGCTTCGCCACCGCGATCCGCGACAACAATGCGCTGACGCTGAAGGAACAGCTGCGCGACATCGACCTCTTGATCATCGACGACATGCAGTTCCTGCAGGGCAAGTCGATCCAGCACGAATTCTGCCATCTCATCAACATGCTGCTCGACAGCGCCAAGCAAGTGGTGGTTGCCGCCGACAGGCCGCCGTCGGAACTGGAATCGCTGGAACCGCGGGTGCGCTCGCGCCTCAATGGCGGTGTCGCGCTGGAAATGTCGGCGCCGGACTTCGCCATGCGCATCGGCATGCTCAAACTTCGGCTTGCCACCGCCAAGGTCGACGATGCATCGCTCAATATTTCGGAGGAGATCCTCAACCATGTCGCCCGCACGGTAACCGGCAGCGGTCGTGAGTTGGAGGGCGCGTTCAACCAGCTGCTGTTTCGTCAGTCGTTCGAGCCGGCGATCACCATCGACCGCATCGACGAAATCCTCGGCCACATCTATCGCTCTGGCGAGCCGAAGCGGGTGCGCATCGAGGACATCCAGCGCATCGTGGCGCGCCACTACAATGTGTCGAAGACCGAGTTGCTGTCCAACCGGCGCACGCGCACCATCGTCAAGCCCAGGCAGGTCGCCATGTACCTGTCGAAGGTATTGACGCCGCGCTCGCTGCCGGAGATCGGCCGGCGGTTCGGCGGGCGCGACCACACCACGGTGCTGCATGCGGTGCGCAAGATCGAGGACCTTTCCGGCGTCGACAACACGCTGGCGCAGGAACTGGAACTGTTGCGCAGGCTGATCAACGACCAAGCCTGATCGGCGCGGCAAACGGAGCGCGCCGGGTTAGAGTATTCGGTCGTCGCGCTTTAAATTTTCTTGTTTTGATGCATGTCGTTGTCCCAAAACCGCTGCGCAGTTTTCGGCGACATGCATCGGTTGCCGGCCAACGTCCGCTTTATCCCCAGAAAGCCCGCTTAACCGGCGCGAACCGGTGGCCCGGACTTGCGTTTGCTGGCTTTTTCCTGTCAGTTTGCATAGATTCTGAGCCTGTTCAGACCTTTCGCGGGGCGCCGCCCACTGGTGACCCGTCCATTCATTCAAGCGAGCCTGTTTCGTCATGCGTGTTATTCTGGAACGGTCCAATCTCCTGAAGTCGCTCAACCACGTTCATCGCGTGGTCGAGCGGCGCAATACCATACCGATCCTGTCGAACGTGCTGCTCAGCGCCGAGGGCGCCAGCCTTGAAATGAAAGCCACCGACCTCGACCTCGAAGTGACCGAAGCGACGCCGGCAAAGGTCGAGCGCGGCGGGGCGACGACGGTTCCGGCGCACCTGCTCTACGACATCGTGCGCAAGCTGGCCGACGGCGCCGAAGTGATGCTGAAGACCGATGAGGACGGCAACGCCATGACGGTGACGTCGGGCCGCTCGAGCTTTCGCCTGCAGTGCCTGCCGCAGTCCGATTTCCCGGAGCTTTCGGCGGGGTCCTTCTCACACATCTTCCGGCTCGATTCCGTCGCCCTGAGAGGCCTGATCGAAAAGACCCAGTTCGCCATCTCCACCGAAGAGACGCGCTACTATCTCAACGGCATCTACCTGCACACGCATGAAACTGGCGGCAAGCTGAAGCTGCGTTCGGTGGCGACCGACGGCCACCGCCTGGCGCGCGCCGAGATCGACGCTCCGGCCGGGTCCGAAGGCATGCCGGGCATCATCATTCCGCGCAAGACGGTCAGCGAGTTGCAGAAGCTGGTCGACGATCCCGATGTCGCGGTGACCACCGAATTGTCCGACACCAAGATCCGCTTCACCATCGGCAGCGTGGTTCTGACCTCGAAGCTGATCGACGGCACTTTCCCGGACTACCAGCGCGTCATTCCGACCGGCAACGACAAGAAGCTGATCATCGACCGCCAGAGCTTCGCCGCCGCCGTCGATCGCGTCTCGACCATTTCCTCCGAGCGCGGCCGCGCGGTGAAGCTTTCGATCACCGAAGGCCAGGTGACGCTTGCCGTCAACAATCCGGATTCGGGCAGCGCCACCGAGGAACTGGCGGCCGACTATTCGTCCGACCCGATCGAGATTGGCTTCAACGCCAAATATCTGCTCGACGTCGCTGCTCAACTCACCGGCACGGAAGCCAAGTTCATGCTGGCCGATGCCGGCTCGCCGACGCTGATCCACGACATGGCCGATGAGACCGCGCTCTACGTGCTGATGCCGATGCGGGTGTAGCCGCACTGCGGCACACTGCAGCATAGTGATTGCGGCGACTTCTATAGGCGGATAGCGGTTGCCGGAACAAAATCACATAAGTAAGCTCACACTTACGAATTTCCGCAATTATGCGGCGTTGTCGATCGGCTTTTCACCCGGCGCGGTGGTGTTTTCCGGCGACAATGGCGCCGGCAAGACCAATCTCCTGGAAGCCATCTCGCTGCTGACGCCTGGCCGCGGCCTGCGCCGTGCGCCCTATGTCGACGTGGCCCGCGAAGGCGGCGATGGCGGCTTTGCGCTGCACGCAAGGCTCGACGGGCCGGAGGGGCAAGTCGAGATCGGCACCGGCATCACCGGGGGTGAAGCGGCCGGCGAGGGCGGTCGCAAGGTGCGCATCAATGGCGCGCCGGCACGGTCGGCCGACGCCATGCTGGAATGGCTGCGCGTGGTCTGGCTGACGCCGGCCATGGACGGCCTGTTCCCCGGACCTGCCGCCGACCGGCGGCGCTTTCTCGACCGGCTGGTTTTGGCTGTCGATCCTGGCCACGGCCAGCGTGCGCTCGATTACGAGAAGGCGATGCGCGGACGTAACCGCTTGCTGACGGAAGGCTCGCGCGACGGCGCCTGGTTCGACGCCATCGAGATGCAGATGGCCGAAACCGGCGTGGCGATCGCGGCTGCGCGCGCCGAGCTGGTGCGCCTGCTTACCGCCATGATCGACAGGTTGCCGTCCAGCGGGCCGTTTCCGCAAGCCGACATAAGTCTCTTCGGCGACCTTGAAAGCGATGTCGCCTCAGCACCCGCCGTGGATGTGGAGGAGCGCTATCGCGCCGCCCTTGCCGACGGCCGCGAGCGTGACCGCGCCGCCGGACGCACGCTCGACGGCCCGCACCGTTCGGATCTGCTGGTGCGCCACCGCCCCAAGGCGATGCCGGCCGAACTCTGCTCGACCGGAGAGCAGAAGGCGCTGCTGGTCGGCATCGTGTTGTCGCACGCAAGGCTGACCGGCGAGATGTCGGGGATGACGCCGATCCTGTTGCTCGATGAGATTGCCGCGCATCTCGATGCCGGCCGGCGCGCCGCGCTGTTCTCGATCCTGGAGGAGCTGAACTGCCAGGCCTTCATGACCGGAACCGACGCCGCGCTGTTTTCCAGCCTGAGGGGACGCGCGCAGTTCCTCACCGTCGACCACGGCACGGTTGGGCCAACCGAAGAGACCTGACAAGCTTTTTGCGCCGCTATATGGTCCGGCAATGACCCCTGCCGCCCTCACCGACGAAGAGCTCGAACGCTATGCCCGCCACATCGTGCTGCCCGAGATCGGCGGCGCCGGCCAGCAGAGGCTGAAGCGGGCGCGGGTACTGGTGATCGGCGCCGGCGGCCTCGGCGCGCCGGTGCTGGAATATCTCGCTGCCGCCGGCGTCGGCACGCTTGGCATCGTCGACGACGACATTGTCTCGCTGTCCAATCTGCAACGGCAAGTGATCCACGCCACCGATACGGTCGGCATTGCGAAGACCGAGAGCGCCAAAGCAGCGATCGCCCGGATCAATCCCCATGTCGCGGTGGAATTGCACGATTTCAGGCTGTCGGCCGACAATGCTGCCGTCCTCGTCACGCGCTACGACGTGGTCGTGGACGGCTCCGACAATTTCGAGACGCGCTATGTGGTGGCGGATGCCTGCGCCTCGGAAAAGCGCCCGCTCGTGCATGCCGCCGTCGGCCGCTTCGACGGCTCGGTGACGGTGTTGATGCCGTTCGGGACCGGCGCCGACGGCAAGCCGAACCCTGGATATCGCGACCTCTTTCCCGAAGCGCCGCCGGAAGGACTAGTGCCATCCTGCGCGGTGGCCGGGGTCGTCGGTGCGCTGACCGGCGTCATCGGCACCTTGCAGGCAATGGAAGCCATCAAGCTGATCACCGGTATCGGCGAACCACTGGTCGGCCGGCTGCTGCTCTACGATGCGCTGTCGGCGCGCTTCGACACGATCCGCTACAAGAGAAACTGAGCTTATGGATCAGTCCACCAGCGTTCTTGTTACGCAGCTCGCCTCCGATTTCGAGCGCTGGGACGAACTGCTCAGCCTGATCATGCGCGCCTTTGCACCGATGGACGGCGTCATCGACCCGCCCTCCTCGGCACATCTGCTGAACGCCGGAAACCTCAGGGACAAGGCTGGCCGCGAGACCGTGTTGCTGGCCCTGCAGGATGACAGGATCGCCGGCTGCGTTTTCGCGCTGGAGAGAGCCGATGATTTCTACATCGGCAAGCTCGCCGTCGAACCTGAGCTTCAAGGGCAAGGCATCGGCAGGCGGCTGACGCAGGCTGTCGAATTTCTCGCCCGCAGCCGGAACAAACCGGCCATCGAACTGCAGACGCGAATCGAACTGACCGTAAATCATGCAACCTTTGCCGGTCTCGGCTTTCGCGAGACTGAACGCACCGCGCATGACGGCTATGACCGGCCGACCTCGATCACCTTGCGCAAGGAGTTGGCGTGAGCCTTGCACTCAGCTCACAGGAGCAGACAGTCGCCTCCGGCCATGACGGGGCGGCGATGGCGATGCGCATCGTTGCCGAAAGCGCTGCGCTGCTCGGCGCGCCGCGGCTTATCCCGATCGCCTCGGCGCATATAGACGGCGCGCTCTATCACGGCGATTCCGGCACGCTGTTTGCCGAAAGGCTGGTCGATGGCGGCGCCAGGGTCGCGGTGCGCTCGACGCTCAAT
Organism: Mesorhizobium sp. M1078; assembly: GCF_040318615.1. NCBI lineage: Bacteria > Pseudomonadati > Pseudomonadota > Alphaproteobacteria > Hyphomicrobiales > Phyllobacteriaceae > Mesorhizobium > Mesorhizobium sp. M1078. The sequence continues at coordinate 68,669 of NZ_JAMYMP010000011.1, read as the reverse complement.
GTCGGCGCGCTCGACCTGATGGGCTGCTCGCGCGTGCGCCTCGAAGAGCCGGCGCGCGGCATGGCGCGACGAATGATGGAGGCCTACCGCAAACTGGGCTGCGAGCAGAGCTGGACCTGCGCGCCCTATCAGGCCGGCCACAGGCCGGCGCTTGGCAGCGATGTCGCCTGGGGTGAATCCAACGCGGTGGTGTTCTGCAATTCGGTTCTGGGGGCACGCACCAACCGGTATGGCGACTTCCTCGACATCGCCTGCGCCATATCGGGCCGCGCGCCGGATTACGGCCTGCATCGCCCCGAGAACCGGCAGGCACGGCTGGTGTTCGATGTGTCCGGCCTCTCCGCCTCGTTCCTTGGTTCGGAGATCGCCTGGCCGGTGCTGGGCAACCTCTACGGCCGTGAGGTCGGCAATGCGGTCGGCGTCGTCACCGGCATATCCAGCCATCCCGGCGAGGATGCGCTGAAGGCCTTCGGCGCGGCGGCGGCATCGTCGGGCGCCGTCGGTCTGTTCCATATCGCTGGGGTAACGCCAGAAGCGCCCGACGCCGAGACCATCCTGGTGGGCGGCAGGCCGGAAACGATGATCCGCGTAACGCCGGAGATGGCCATGAAGGCCCGCGCCGGCCTGTCCACCGCAGCCACGCAGACCGCCGTCGATGCCGTGGCGATCGGCAGTCCGCATCTGTCTTTGGCCGAATTCGATGCACTTGAGCGGCTGATTGGCGGGCGGCGGCTCAGCGTGCCGATTTACGCCTGCACCGGCCGCCACGTGCTCACCAGGCTGGAGCAGAACGGCAAGCGCAAGATGCTCGAAGCCAACGGCGTCATCATCGTCGCCGACACCTGCGTGGTGGTGACGCCGATCCTGCCGGATCTGGCCGGCGGCGTGCTGATGACCAATTCGGGAAAATTCGCGCACTACGCCCCGGGCAATACCGGTTATGCCGTGCTTTACGGCTCGCTGGCCGACTGCGTGGAAAGCGCGGTTGCCGGTAAGCCCAGGTTTACGGATATCGCCGCATGAGCGCCGTCGCTGAAATCCTGGTGCCGGGCAGCGGAGGCGAAGGGCTGGCCTTGGTGCTGACGGCGCCGATCAGCTTCTGGGGCGGCGTCGACCCGAAGAGTGGCCGCATCGCCGATGTCCGTCACCCGCAGCATGGCGAGACCATTTCCGGGCGTGTGCTGTTCCTGCCCGGCACGATCGGCTCGTCCTCAGCGTCAGCCGTGCTGATGGAACTCGTCCACAATGGCCATGCGCCGACGGCACTCGTGCTGCACGAGCCGGACGCGATCCTGCTGCTTGGCTTGATTGTGGCCAGGGAAATGGGCTGGCCGACGCCGGTAGCGCTCAGGCTCAGGCGCGACGCTTTTGAGGCCTATTGCGGCAAGCGTGTGAGTGTCGCGGCGGATGGCGCCCTCACAACCGCATCCTGAACGCGGCCCGCTTCAAGTCCGTAGCGGCAGCACGCGGTCCGGCGGCCGGTGGCCGTCGAAGAAGGCGCGGATGTTGATGATCACCTTCTCGCCCATGTCGATGCGGCCCTCGATCGTCGCCGAACCCATATGCGGCAAAAGCACGACTTTGTTCTTGGCGGCAAGCTTCAGCAGTTTCGAGTTCAGCGCCGGTTCGTGCTCGTAGACGTCGAGCCCGGCCCCGGCGATCTTGCCGTCCTGGATAAGCTTGACCAGCGCTTCCTCGTCGATGATGTCGCCGCGCGCGGTGTTGACCACATAGGCGGTGGGCTGAAGCAGAGCCAGGCGCCGCGCCGAAAGCAGATGAAAGGTCGCCGGCGTCGACGGGCAATTGACCGAGATGATGTCCATCCGGGCAAGCATCTGGTCGAGGCTTTCCCAATAGGTCGCCTCCAGCCCTTCCTCGACCGCCGGCAGCACGCGATGGCGGTTATGGTAGTGGATGGACAGGCCGAAAGCCTTTGCGCGCCTGGCAACAGCGGTGCCGATGCGGCCCATGCCGACAATGCCGAGGCGCTTGCCCCAGATGCGCCGGCCGAGCATCCAGGTCGGCGACCAACCGGCCCATTTCTTGTCGCTGGTGAGCACATTGGCGCCTTCGGCCAGCCGCCGCGGGCCGGCCAGCATCAGCGCCATGGTCATGTCGGCCGTATCCTCGGTCAGCACGTTCGGCGTGTTGGTGACGGTGATGCCTTTCCTGGCCGCCGCCGCCACATCGATCTTGTCGACGCCATTTCCGAAATTGGCGATCAGCTTGAGATTGTCGCCGGCCTGGGCAATCAGCGCCGCATCGATCTGGTCGGTGATGGTCGGCACCAGCACATCGGCTTCCTTGATCGCCGCGACCAGCTCCGGCTGCGTCATCGGGCGGTCCTCGACATTCAGCCTGGCGTCGAAGAGTTCGCGCATGCGGGTCTCGACCGGATCGGGCAGCTTGCGCGTGATGACGACGAGAGGCCGTTTTTTGCCTGCCATTGTTTCCTCGAACCCGATCTCGTTGAGACCTCTTTAACCAAGACAGGCGAAACTGAATACCGGTCGCGGTGCCTGCCACTCCTGTAACAAGCGGTGCCGCCGAAGACAAAGAAAAAGGGGCGCCCGGACCAAAGGGCACGCGCCGAAAGGAATGAAAGTGTCTGGTTTCGCGTCGCTTCGCCTGATCCTCAGCGCAGCGCTTCTCGGCGCTCTCCTGCATTTCCCGCAAGCCGCGGCGCAAGGTGCCGCCGCACCTGTGCAGACGGTCACGCTCGGGCCGAGCGGCCTGCCGCTGCCGCGTTTCGTCAGCCTGAAATCGGCTCGCGTCAACTCGCGCGTTGGGCCCGGCGCCAACTATTCCGTCGACTGGATGTACACAAAGGCCGGCCTGCCGATGGAGATCATCCAGGAATTCGATACCTGGCGGCGCGTGCGCGATGCCGATGGCTCGGAGGGTTGGATCAACCAGTCGCTGCTGTCGGGCCGCCGGACCGCGATCGTCGCCCCCTGGCAGCGCACCAAGGGGGGCCGAATCAATCTGCTCGACGATGCCGACAAGGACGCCAGCGTCATCGCCATCATCGAGCCGGGCGTTACGGGCACGATCAAAACCTGCGATGGCCAGTGGTGCGAAATGACCTTCGACGGCCACACCGGCTGGATCGCCCAGTCGCAGGTGTGGGGCGCCTATCCCGGCGAGCACGTCAAGAATTGAGATTGCTGGAGGCCTAACGGCCGATACGGCCGAGATGGGTGTCCTGAAAACCGGTCGACAGTTTGAGACCGTAGCCGAGCGCGCGGTCGACGGCGATGTGGATGATCCAGATCAGACCAATCGCGGTCGCCGTCGAATTGGCCAGAACATATCCGGCGAGCGCCAGCAACAGCGGGACGATCAATATGTGCAAGGCATTGTAAGCGACAGCGCCGATCCGTGCCCCGGCGAGATAGCCCAGCATCGACAGGTCTGGCGCCAGGATAAGCAGGGCGAACAGCCACCAGGAAACGCCTGACGCGGCATAGGCGACTATAGCCACGACCGCGACCGCAACCCATTCGAGCCGGATTGCAAAATCGACAGGTTTCACGGGTTGGGGCTTAAACGCTGCGCTTCGGGCGCAGCCTCACCACGATGTCGACATTGGCGATCTCCATGCCTGCGGGTGGCTCCGGCAGGTTGGAGACGGTCACCGGACCGCTTTCTATATCGAAGATCCTGTTTTCGCCTTCGATGTAAAAATGATGGTGATCGGAGGTGTTGGTGTCGAAATAGGTCTTGGACCCCTCGACCGCCAGGATGCGCAGCAGGCCGGCCTGGGTGAACTGGTGAAGCGCGTTGTAGACGGTGGCGAGCGAGACCGGCACGCCGGCGGCGACCGCCTCTTCATGCAGTTCCTCGGCCGAAAGGTGGCGGTCGCCCTTGGCAAACAGCAGATCGGCCAGCGCAATGCGTTGGCGTGTCGGCCTAAGGCCGGCTTCGCGAACCCGCTTGTCCACAGCGACATTTTCCTTCCGGCCGCCCAGATCCATCTATCCGTCCAAGCCCACAGTTCTGCCTCAAGACACGCCCAGAGTGGCGAAAAAACGTCATCGGCCGAAACTGGACACCTCCCGACATATATTCTGTTGGCCGAATACGATCAATAGAGCCACGTGCGGCCAGTTGGACGCACCAAATGCGCTCTATCACTTTTGGCATAGCATCGTGCTTTCTGGAAATCGGAATCGATTTCCAGGCCGATGCGAGAGCGCGCATTGACCCGGGCAGACGGGCGGGTTAAGCGCAAACGCCGGTTTCCGGCCCGAAAGGGATTGTGTTAGGAAACCAACGACAAGGGCGCCCCACCGCCCGGGACGATTATGGGGACGAGACATATGGCGGGTAAATCCAGCTACGTTTATGAGGAATTGCTCGCCTGCGCCCGCGGCGAGCTGTTTGGGCCCGGCAACGCCCAGCTGCCCTACCCGCCCATGCTGATGTTCGACCGCATCACCGAGATCAGCGAGACCGGCGGCGCCCACGACAAGGGCTTCATCCGTGCCGAATTCGACATCAAGCCGGACCTGTGGTTCTTCGCCTGCCATTTCCTCGGCAATCCGATCATGCCGGGGTGCCTGGGCCTTGACGCCATGTGGCAATTGACGGGTTTTTACCTCGGCTGGCTCGGCGAGCCGGGCAAGGGCATGGCGCTGTCGACCGGCGAGGTCAAGTTCAAGGGCATGGTGACGCCTTCGGTCAAGAAGGTGGAATACGGCATCGATTTCAAGCGCGTCATGCGTGGACGCCTGGTGCTCGGTATCGCCGATGGCTGGCTTAAGGCCGACGGCGAACCCATATACGCTGCGACGGACCTCAAGGTGGGGCTGTCCAAGCAATCGGCCGCCTGACCGGCGCCACTGCAGCGGCGCGTTCTTCCGAGACGCAACGCCGCTGCGGCATTTTGGTTTTGCGTATGATCGCCGGCGAAAACCGACTAGGGTTTCGGGATCATCCGCTGGAAGGAGTTGCGAATGAGAAGGGTCGTCGTCACAGGCCTCGGCATCGTATCGTCGATCGGCAACAACGCCAACGAGGTGCAATCCTCGCTCCATGATGCCAAATCAGGCATCAGCTTCTCAGATTCCTTCGCCGAACACGGCTTCCGCTGCCAGGTCTGGGGCGCGCCGACGCTCGACCCGACCCCTATGATCGACCGGCGCGCCATGCGCTTCCTGAGCCAGGGTGCGGCCTGGAACCATGTCGCGATGGACCAGGCGATCGCCGACGCCGGGCTTGGCGAAAGCGACATCACCAATGAGCGCACCGGCATCGTCATGGGCTCGGGTGGCCCCTCGACCCGCACCATCGTCGAGGCGGCCGAGACCACGCTCAAGAACAACAGCCCCAAGCGCATCGGTCCGTTCGCGGTGCCGAAGGCGATGTCGTCGACCGCGTCGGCGACGCTCGCCACCTGGTTCAAGATTCACGGCGTCAACTATTCGATCTCGTCGGCCTGCTCGACCTCGGCGCATTGCATCGGCAACGCCTACGAACTGATCCAGTGGGGCAAGCAGGATGTGATGTTTGCCGGCGGCCATGAAGACCTCGACTGGACGATGTCGGACCTGTTCGATGCCATGGGCGCGATGTCGTCGAAGTATAACGATCGTGCGCCGACAGCTTCCCGCGCGTATGACGCCAATCGCGATGGCTTCGTCATCGCGGGCGGCGCGGGCGTCCTCATCCTGGAGGAGCTCGAACACGCCAAGGCGCGCGGCGCCAAGATCTACGCTGAGATCGTCGGCTATGGCGCGACGTCGGACGGTTACGACATGGTGGCGCCGTCGGGCGAAGGCGCGGTGCGCTGCATGCGCCAGGCTCTGGCGACGGTGTCCACGCCGGTCGACTACATCAACACCCACGGCACCTCGACGCCGGTCGGCGATTCCCGGGAAATGGGCGCCATCCGAGAGGTGTTCGGCGACAAGATGCCGTTCATCACCTCGACAAAGTCGCTGACCGGCCATTCGCTGGGTGCCGCCGGCGTCCAGGAATCGATCTACTCGATCCTGATGATGCAAGGCGGCTTCATCGGCGAGAGCGCCCACATCGAAAACCTCGATCCCGAATTCGAGGGCATGCCGATCGTGCGCAAGCGCATCGACGACGCCAGGATCGACACGGTTTTGTCCAACTCGTTCGGCTTCGGTGGTACCAACGCAACGCTGATTTTCCAGCGCTATTCCGCATAAGGCCAGCGTTTTATTGTAGGGGGATTGCCGGCCATGGACGGACTGATGAAGGGCAAGCGTGGGCTTGTCATGGGCGTCGCCAACGATCATTCGATCGCCTGGGGCATCGCCAGGAAATTGTCCGAACACGGGGCGGAGCTTGCCTTCACGTATCAGGGCGACGCCTTCGGGCGCCGCGTCAAGCCGCTTGCCGAGAAGCTTGGGGCGTCACTGGTGGTGCCCTGTGACGTCGAGGACAGCGCATCGGTCGCCGCCACTTTCGAGACGCTCGGCAAGGAATGGGGCGGGCTCGACTTCGTCGTCCACGCCATCGGCTTTTCCGACAAGAACGAGCTCAAAGGGCTCTACGCCGACACCAGCCGCGATAATTTCGTCCGCACCATGGTCATTTCCTGCTACTCCTTCACCGAGGTCGCCCGCCATGCCGCCCCGCTGATGAGCGAAGGCGGCGCGATGATCACGCTGACCTATGCCGGCTCTGTCCGCGTCATGCCGAACTACAACGTCATGGGCGTCGCCAAGGCCGGGCTGGAAGCCAGCGTGCGCTATCTCGCCAACGATTATGGCCCGCGCGGCATCCGGGTGAACGGCATATCGGCGGGACCGGTGCGTACTTTGGCCGGCGCCGGAATCTCGGACGCCCGCCACATGTACTCCTACCAGCAGCGCAACTCGCCGCTGCGCCGCACGGTGACCATCGACGAGGTCGGCGGCTCGGCGCTCTATCTTTTGTCCGACCTCTCGTCAGGCGTCACCGGCGAAATCCATTATGTGGATTCCGGCTATCACATCGTGTCGATGCCAACCCTGGATGAGTTGAAGCAGACCGACAGCGTACGCGATTAACTCACCAGTAAAATTAGATGCATCGGCGGAAACTCATTTTAAGGAGATATCCGCTAGAAGTCCTATGGGCTTGGGCTCTGCGCGTTCTTGCTGGGCGCATAGGATGCTTTAGCCTTTATGAATTTGCGATTGATATTTCCCGAAAGTCGAGTTGATTTCGGGATCATGCGACAGGGACTGAGCAATGCCTGCTGTCAGCAACCCGAAGCGAACACCTGTGTTCCGGCTGCTCACCGTCGCCAGTTCGGGCCTTGGCAGTTTCATCCTTGGGCTTTGGGGCCTCCGGCATGGTTTCGGGGACGGCTTTGCCGGCATGCAGGCGGAAACCATGATCGGCATCGCGTCGGCGCTATGCGCGCTGGCCGCCGCCGGTGCTGCCTTGTCCTTCTTCGCCGGCGTCGATGAATCGGTGGACTACGTTTTCAACGAAACCCATTTCGACAAGCTGACCGGGCTTTTTGCGCGGCCGGCGATGGTCGGCAGAATTGCCGACGCGGCGTCCGCGACGATCAGGACCGGTGAGCCGGTGTTCCTCATCGACATCGACATCGACCGCTTCAAGCAGATCAACGACGCCATCGGCTACAGTCATGGCGACGAACTGATCCGCGGCTTCACCAAGCGGTTGAAGGCCTGCATGCCCGAAGGCGCGGTGATGGGGCGCATCGGCGCCGGCGAGTTCGCTATCCTTGTCTGGGAACACCAACTCCAAAGGTCCATGGAAAGCACCGTCGAAACCATGATCGAGGAGATGCTGAAGCCGTACCAGCTCGATTCCCACCTGCAGTCGGTCGGCCTGTCGGTCGGCATCGTGGCGATGCCAAAGGACGGCGTCGATCCGGTCCTCATCCTGCGCCGCTCCAACCTGGCGCTGCAGAATGCCCGCGCCGGCGGCGTGGGCAACTGGTCGGTCTTCCATTCCGACATGGGCCAGGTCGCCGACTACCGCCACTGGATCGAATCCGAACTGCACATCGCCTTCGACCGTGGCGATTTCGACCTTCACTACCAGCCGCAGCTCGATCTGCCGACCGGCCGTATCGTCGGCTACGAGGCGCTGATCCGCTGGAAGCACCCGGAACGCGGCATGATCCCGCCGATGGAATTCATTCCGATCGCCGAAGAGACCGGCATGATCCACCCGATCGGCAATTGGGTGCTGAACAAGGCCTGCAGCGATGCCCGTCATTTGCCCGAGGACTGCTTCGTTGCCGTCAACATCTCGCCGGTCCAGTTCATGACCAAGGATTTCGTCGGCATCGTGCGCGATACGATGGCCAGCACCGGCATCAAGCCGTCGCGGCTGGAGCTCGAAGTGACCGAGACGGCGATGATGCAGGACCGCGACCGCGCCGCCACCATCCTGCAGCAGCTTGCCGACATGGGCATTTCGGTGGCCGTCGACGATTTCGGCACCGGCTATTCCAATCTCAGCTACCTGATCGACTTCGCCTTCGGCAAGCTGAAGATCGACCGCTCCTTCGTCAGCCGCATCGACACCGATTCGAATTCGGGCGCCGTCGTCTCTACCATCGTCGGCCTGTCGCGGGCGCTCGGCGTCGGCATCATCGCCGAAGGCGTCGAGACCGAGAACCAGGCGACGCTTTTGCGAGCAGCTGGTTGCGAGATGGTGCAGGGCTATCTGTTCGGCAGGCCGGCGCCGCTCAAGATCAAGCCTGGCGACATCAGACCGACCATTCCCGTCCACGAGCCGGCGCGCATCGTCAGCATGCATTGAGGTGACCGGCACCGTCCTATCGGCGCGCGGAGAAAACCTTGAACATGCCGTCGCGGGCGAGCTCGGCATGGCTGGAGAAGACGGCCCTCAGAACCGGCTCATAGGGCAGCTGGCGGTTCGCCACCATGAACAGCCGCCCGCCCGGCTTCAGCGCCTTGCCCGCCGCCTGGATCATGCCGGCGCCGATTTCCGGCTCGGCCGCCCGGCTGCGATGGAAGGGCGGGTTCGTGACGATGGCATCATAGCGCCGCTCGACCGGCTCGCTCAGCAGATCGGTCCAGAAGAAGCCGGGCTCGAAGCCTGTCTGGCCGATATTGCCCTTGGCCGCCTCAAGCGCTTCGAAATCCGCTTCGTAAAGGTCGAGCCCCGTTATACCGGGTGAACGTGCCGCGACCTCGGCGGCGACATAACCCCAGCCGGCGCAGAAATCCGCAATGTTGCCGCGCAGGTCTTTGGGCAGGTTGTCGACCAGAAGTTTCGAGCCGGCGTCGATCCGGTCGAAGGAGAACATGCCGGGCGCGGTGCGGAAGCGGTCCTCTACGACCAAGGCGGGATTGGCGACGCGCAGTTTTTCCGCAGGCGCCAGATCGACCGGACGGCGAAGCCAGAAGGCGATGCCGTGATATTTCGGCAGATGCCCTTCGATCGGAACAAGCTCGTCGATGCGCTTGCGCAGGCTGGCGATGCCTTCGTCCTTGCCGCCGGCGACAATGATCAGACCGCCCGGCGTGACGCGTTCGATCGCCTCGCCAATACGCATCTCGTTTAGCCCACGATGGCGGCCGGCAAACACGAGCGCTGCATCGAATGCATCGCCTTCCGCGCGCGGCGTTACCTTGTGGCCGGCACGCTCCAGCGCTCGGAGATACGGCCGGAAACCCTGTGCAAGATGGAGCTCTGCCTCGAAGCCTTCCGGCAGGCGAAACCCAGGCTCGGCGCCCAGGAACAGCACACGCTCACCCTTTTGCGGCAGAGGGAGCGCCCCGGCCTCGAAGGGGTGAAACAGTGTCTTCAGCGGCTCAGCGGCCATTCTTCGATTCTCATGTCGTAGACGGGTCTTAAACGAAAACGGGCGCGACATAAGCCGCGCCCGTTCAACTCTATTGTCAGACCACTCAGGCGGCGTTTTCTTCGCCTTCGGCCTTCTTGTCGCGGGCGATTTCCTTGCCGGTGGCCTGGTCGACGACCTTCATCGACAGGCGGACCTTGCCGCGCTCGTCGAAGCCCATCAGCTTGACCCAGACCTTGTCGCCTTCCTTGACGACGTCCGAGGTCTTGGCGACCCGGTCGTTGGCAAGCTGCGAGATGTGGACGAGGCCGTCACGCGGACCGAAGAAGTTGACGAAAGCGCCGAAGTCGGCGGTCTTGACGACCGTGCCTTCGTAGATTTCGCCGACTTCCGGCTCGGCGACGATGGTATGGATCCACTTCTTGGCCGCCTCGATCTCCTTGGCGTTCGACGAAGCGATCTTGACCGTGCCGTCGTCCTCGATGTTGATCTTTGCGCCGGTCTTCTCGACGATCTCACGGATAACCTTGCCGCCGGAACCGATCACGTCGCGGATCTTGTCGGTCGGGATGTGCATAACCTCGATGCGCGGTGCGAACTCACCGAGTTCGGGGCGGGCGCCGGTCAGAGCATGCGCCATCTCGCTGAGGATATGCTGGCGGCCGTCCTTGGCCTGGTCCAGCGCGATCTTCATGATCTCCTCGGTGATGCCCTCAATCTTGATGTCCATCTGCAGCGAGGTGATGCCGCCTTCGGTACCGGCAACCTTGAAGTCCATGTCGCCGAGGTGATCTTCGTCACCCAGGATGTCGGACAGAACCGCGAAGCGCTCGCCTTCCTTGATCAGGCCCATCGCGATACCAGCAACCGGCTTGGCCAGCGGAACGCCGGCATCCATCAGCGCCAGCGATGTGCCGCAGACGGTGGCCATCGACGACGAACCGTTGGACTCGGTGATCTCCGAGACGACGCGCAGCGTGTAGGGGAACTGGTCCGCGCTCGGCAGCATCGGACGGATAGCGCGCCAGGCGAGCTTGCCGTGGCCGATTTCGCGGCGGCCCGGCGAACCCATGCGGCCGGTCTCGCCGACGGAGTAGGGAGGGAAGTTGTAGTGAAGGAGGAACTTCTCCTTGTACATGCCGGTCAGCGAATCGACATACTGCTCGTCCTCGCCGGTACCCAGCGTGGCAACGACCAGCGCCTGGGTCTCGCCGCGGGTGAACAGCGCCGAACCGTGCGTGCGCGGCAGGACGCCGACTTCCGAGACGATCTTGCGGACAGTCTTGAGGTCACGGCCATCGATGCGCGAACCGGTGTCGAGGATGTTCCAGCGCACGACCTTGGCCTGGAGTTCCTTGAACACCGAACCGATCTGCTCGGAGGTGTACTTGGCGTCTTCGCCTTCGGCCGGAGCGAACGCTGCCTTGACCTTCGCCTTGACGGCGTCGACGGCGGCGTAACGCTTCTGCTTGTCGACGTTCTTGTAGGCATTGCTGAGCTCGTCGCCGACGATCTTCAGCATTTCGGCTTCAAGCGCGGAGTAGTCCGGCGCCGTGAAATCGCGCGGCTCCTTGGCGGCAACTTCGGCCAGCTTGATAATGGCGTCGATCACCGGCTGGAAGCCCCTGTGGCCGAACATGACGGCGCCGAGCATCAGCTCTTCGCCGAGTTCCTTGGCTTCGGACTCGACCATCAGCACGGCGTCGGCGGTGCCGGCGACAATGAGGTCGAGCCTGGATTCCTGCATCTCATCGACATGCGGGTTGAGCACGTATTCGCCGTTGATGTAGCCGACTCGGGCGCCGCCGACCGGGCCCATGAAGGGAACGCCCGACAGCGTCAAAGCGGCCGAGGTGGCGACGATCGACAGGATATCGGGATCGTTCTCGAGGTCATGCTGGACGACGGTGACGACGATCTGGGTGTCGTTCTTGTAGCCGTCGGCGAAGAGCGGGCGGATCGGGCGGTCGATCAGGCGGGAAACCAGCGTTTCCTTTTCGCTCGGACGTCCCTCGCGCTTGAAGTAGCCGCCGGGGATCTTGCCGGCGGCGTAGGTCTTTTCCTGGTAGTTGACGGTCAGCGGGAAGAAATCGAGGCCTGGCTTCGGCTCCTTCATCGAAACGACGGTGGCGAGAACCTTGGTTTCGCCATAGGTCGCAAGCACCGCGCCGTCAGCCTGACGTGCGATCTTGCCGGTTTCCAGGATGAGCGGACGGCCGCCCCATTCGATTTCCACTTTGTGGTAGTTGAACATATCTTGTCCTTAGTAAGCGGAAAGGGCCGCGCCGTTTCACGGTGCGCGGATGCCCTTTCCCTGGCTTCCTTTCTCGGGCAGCCACGGGCAAGACAACGGGAAGCTCGGGTAGATTCGGCGCTGGTTAGCGCACGAGCGTCCTGCAATCCTGCCCCATGACCGTCCATGGGCGGTTTCGAGTGGCCTCTGCACGCTCGAAACCGGGTCTGGCCAATCGATGCGACTGGCAGAATGCGCGACCGGCGGGCTCTCCTTCGAAAGCCCGCCGGTCAATTCGTCAACGGCGCAGACCGAGCTTCTCGATCAACGTCTGATAGCGCGCGTCATCCTTGCGCTTGAGATAATCAAGCAGGCTGCGGCGCTGGGAGACGAGAGCGAGCAGACCACGGCGGGAATGGTTATCCTTCTTGTGGTCCTTGAAGTGGTCGGTCAGGTTCTTGATGCGCTCGGAAAGGATGGCCACCTGGACTTCCGGAGACCCGGTATCGCCCTTGGCGGTTGCGAATTCACCCATCAATTCCTGTTTGCGCTCGGCAGTAATCGACATCGTGTTTTTCCTTATCTGTTTGAGGAAACGGGTCGCCCTCAGCCGGGATGTCGTCCAGCAGGGGCCGGTGCAAGCAAAGCGACATGGCGCGATGCTGCGGCGCATATAAGGCAATTCCCTGGAAAACACCAGCCCATTCATAAAGCCGGCTCGTCGCAGCCCTTTGCTCAGGAATCCAGGATCCCCCTGACACCTGAAGCTTACAGCCACTTCTTGCTTTTGAAGAAGACGATCAGCCCGACAGCAACGGCCAGCATGAACAGCAGCGAAGCCGGGTAGCCATAGTAGGCTTTCAGTTCCGGCATGTTCCACGGCGAGCTCTCGGGATCGAAATTCATCCCCCAGATACCGACCAGGAAGGTTAGCGGCATGAAAATCACCGAGACGATGGTGAGATAAGAGATCACATCGTTGGTGCGCGCCTGGCTCAGCGACAAATGCATTTCGATCAAGCCGGTCAGCATATCACGCTGGTTCTCGACCAGCTCGATCAGCCGCAATGCGTGGTCGAGCGTGTCGTTGAAGAAGATTTTCGTCTCCGGCTTCACATAGGGCACGTCGTTGCGGATCAGCGTCGCCAGCGCGTCGCGCATCGGCCACAGCACGCCCTTGAGCACATTGGCGTCGCGCCGCAATTCGTGCAGCTGGCGCATCTGATGCTTGTGAGGCGTGTTGAGCATCTCGTCCTCGATGCCATCGACCTCCTCGCTAGCGGCCTCAATCGGCGGGAAATAGCTGTCGACGATGGAGTCGATGAGCGCATAGGCCAGATAGTCGGCGCCGCGCATCCGCAAGCGGTTGGGCAACGCTGCCGCGATGCGCTTGCGTACGGGGTCGAACGGATCGCCTTCGCGCTCCTGGAAGGTGACGACGAATTTCTTGCCGAAGAACACCGCGATCTGCTCATAGCGATGCACCTTGACGTCGTCGATCATGCGCATGACGACGAAGGCGTGGTCCTCGAAGAAGTCGACCTTCGGCCGCTGGCCGGTGTTGACGACATCTTCCAGAGCCAGTGGATGCAGGTTGAAGATCCGGCCGATCTCCTCGATCAGCTGGATGTTGGCGAGACCGGTGCAGTCCAACCAGACGACCGGCCAGTTGTCGCAATGGGTGTTGAGATCGTCGATGCTGGCATCGTTGATGGTCTTGAATTTTTCAGGCGAAATCAGCGTCAGCCGCAGCTCGGACCGTCGCGCCGCCGGATCGGCGATCAGCGTGCCGGGCGAGGCGCCAACCGGCGGCCGGCGCGTTGTCACCGGCGCCCGCTTCTTCACCGCCTCAGCCTTTGCCATGTGCCCCTCGGATGTGACGTCGACGTAAGACTAGACGAGAGTGGTCAGCCGACAAAGACCCGCTTCGGCTTGAACATGCCTTGCTCGATGGCGCCGATGGCGACAAGCTTGCCGCGCGCGGTGGCGCAGGCTTCCTCGGCTTCCACGGGCGCGTCGCGGCCGCGGATGATGACGGGATTGCCAAGGCGGATCTTGGTCGCCGCTTCGTCGCTGATGGCGATCTGGGGCAGGCAGTCGAGCGCGGCAGCCGTGTCGACAAGCAGCGCATCGATGGCGCCAAAGTCGATCGGCGCATCGGCAACATCGGCGTCGCCCTCTCCGTCAGCTTCGCGCTGTTCGCCGAAACGGGCGGCTTCCAGTTCGGCGACGGTGACGAAATCCTCCTGGGTGAACGGCTCGACCTCAACCCGGCGTAGTTCAGCGATGTGGCCGAAGCAGCCGAGGTCGCGGCCCATGTCGCGGGCCAGCGAGCGCACATAGGTGCCTTTGCCGCATTCGACCTCGAACAAGGTGTGGCCGGCAGCGTGCTCGACGATGTCCAGACGGCCGATCTCGATCTCGCGCGCGGGGATGTCGACTGTCTCGCCCCCACGGGCGAGATCGTAGGCGCGTTCGCCTGATATCTTGATGGCCGAGAATTGCGGCGGTGTCTGCATGATGACGCCGGTGTAGTTCGGCAGCAGCGCCCTGACATCGTTTTCCGCCGGACGGCGGTCGGAACTTTGCGTCACCGGGCCTTCGAGATCGTCGGTCGAACGCTCCTCGCCCCAGGCGACGGTGAACCGGTAGATTTTGGCGCCGTCCTGCACATAAGGCACGGTCTTGGTTGCCTCGCCGAGCGCGATCGGCAGCATGCCAGAGGCCAGCGGGTCGAGCGTGCCGGCATGGCCGGCCTTTTCGGCCTGGAAAAGCCATTTGATCTTGGAGACGGCTTCGGTCGAACCCATGCCAACCGGCTTATCCAGCACCACCCAGCCGGAGATCGGCCGGCCCTTCTTCTTGCCGCGGCGCCCCACTATTTCTCGTCCTTATCTCTATCTTCGCCATCGGTACCCAAGTCTCGCGCGACTTCGGGCGATTTCAGCAGATCGTTGATCCTGGCGAAATTGTCGAAGGACGTATCGAGCTTGAAGCGGAACTCCGGCATGAATTTCATCTGGCGGAGCGCGCCGGAGACGCGGCCACGCACGAACTTCGCGTGCTTGTTGAGCGCGTCGATGACCGCACCCGTGTCCTTGGCGCCGAGCGGCGAAACGAAGGCAGTGGCGACCCTCAGATCGGTCGACATGCGCACTTCCGAGACCGAAACCACGGTGTTCTCGATCAGCGGGTCGATAATCTCGCCGCGCTGCAAGGTTTCCGACAGCGCATGGCGCACCTGTTCGGCGACGCGAAGCATGCGCTGGGATGGGCTGGAGGCGGTTGGACGGGGCATTTTTCTCAATCCGGAAAGCGTGAGGCGCGGGATGGGACCGTGCCGCCATGTCTCATATTTGTTCTATGCATGTCGTTTATCCCGCACTTTTGGGCGACAGGCATTAAAGTTAGGGCGGCGGTCTTTCGACCACCGCCCGGTCGTATCGACGGTATACGAACTCAGAGCGTCCGGGTCACCATCTCGACGCGGAAGCACTCGATGATGTCGCCGACGCGCATGTCCTCGTAGTTCTGGAAGGCCATGCCGCACTCCTGGCCGCCCGGAACTTCCGCGACTTCATCCTTGAAGCGCTTGAGGGTCTTCAGCGTACCTTCGTGGATGACGACGTTGTCGCGGATCAGGCGCACGCCCGCTCCACGCTCGACCTTGCCTTCGGTGACACGGCAGCCGGCGATCTTGCCGACCTTGGTGATGTCGAAGATCTCGAGGATCTCGGCATTGCCGATGAAGGTCTCGCGGCGTTCCGGCGACAGCAGGCCGGAAAGTGCTGCCTTCACATCGTCGACGAGGTTGTAGATGATCGAGTAGTAGCGGATTTCGATGCCCGCGGCCGCCGCGGCCGCACGTGCCTGCACGTTGGCACGGACGTTGAAGCCGATGATCGCGGCCCCCGAGGTCTCCGCCAGCGACACGTCGCTTTCGGTGATGGCGCCGGCGCCGGCATGAACGATGCGCGCACGCACCTCGTCGGTGCCAAGCTTGTCGAGAGCGGCGTTGATCGCCTCGATCGAACCCTGCACGTCGCCCTTGATGACCAGCGGGAATTCCTTCAACCCGCTCGTCTGCAGCTGCGACATCATCTGTTCGAGCGAGCCGCGCTGGCCGGCATGGCGAGCCACTGCCTTCTCGCGCGCCAGACGCTGGCGATATTCGGTGATCTCGCGGGCGCGGGCCTCGTTGTTGACGACAGCGAAGCGGTCGCCGGCTTGCGGCGTGCCTTGCAGGCCGAGCACCTCGACCGGCATTGCCGGCGGAGCCTCCTTGATCTGCTCGCCACGGTCATTGACCAGCGCGCGCACCCGGCCCCATTCGTTGCCGGCGACGAGGATGTCGCCCGGCATCAAAGTGCCGGTCTGCACCAGTACGGTGGCGACGGGGCCACGGCCCTTGTCGAGCTGGGCTTCGATGACCACGCCCTCGGCAGTACGGTCCGGATTGGCCTTGAGGTCGAGGATTTCGGCCTGCAGCAGGATCGCTTCCAACAGCTTGTCGAGGTTGGTGCCCTTGGTCGCCGACACTTCGACGTCCAGCACTTCACCGCCCATCGATTCGACGAACACCTCATGGCGCAGCAGTTCCGACCGCACCTTCTGCGGATCGGCATCATGCTTGTCGATCTTGTTGATCGCCACGATGATCGGAACGCCGGCCGCCTTGGCATGGCTGATCGATTCGATGGTCTGCGGCATGACGCTGTCGTCGGCCGCCACCACCAGGATGGCGATGTCGGTCGCCTGAGCGCCGCGGGCGCGCATCGCCGTGAAGGCGGCGTGACCGGGCGTGTCGATGAAGGTGATCTTCTGCCCGTTCTTCTCGACCTGGTAGGCGCCGATATGCTGGGTGATGCCGCCGGCTTCGCCGGAGACGACATTGGCATTGCGGATTGCGTCGAGCAGCGAGGTCTTGCCGTGGTCGACATGGCCCATGATGGTCACGACAGGCGGCCGCGACACCAGGTCCTCGGCATTGTCGGCAATGTTGAACAGGCCTTCCTCGATGTCGGACTCGGCGACGCGGCGGACCGTGTGGCCGAATTCGGTGGCGACCAGCTCGGCCGTGTCGGCGTCGATGATGTCGCCCGGCTTCAGGATCTGGCCCTGCTTCATGAAGTACTTGACCACATCGACAGCGCGCTCGGACATGCGCTGCGCCAGTTCCTGGATGGTGATGGTTTCAGGCAGGATCACTTCGCGCATAACCTTCTCGCGCGGCTCATTGTGCATCGCGCGCTTGAATTTTTCCTGGCGGCGACGCATCGACGACAGCGAGCGGGCGCGCGCGTCCTCGTCGGAAAGAGCCGTGTTGAGGGTCAGCTTGCCGCGACGACGGTCTTCCTCGGCCTTGGTCGGCTTGGCCGGGCGCGCCACTTCGGGCGTAACCGGACGGCGTACCGGGGCGCCGGCGGCGGTGCGCTTCGGCTTGACCTCTTCCTCGTCGTCCGATGCCACAAGCTCGGCAGCCTGCGGGGCGCGGCGGCGCGCTTCTTCCTCGGCGCGGCGGCGGGACTCGGCCTCGGTCTGCAGGCGGGCTTCTTCCTCGGCCTGACGGCGCGCGGATTCCTCGCGCTCGCGCTTGCGGCGTTCCTCATCCTCGTTGCGGCGCTTGGCCTCTTCGATGGCGCGTTGGCGGTCCTCGACGTCGCGAACCTTGGAGCCTTCGAGCGCCCTGCGGCGCGCTTCCATTTCATTGCGCGACAGTTCGTTCAGCACCATGCCGCCGCGTTCGGCCGGGGGCGGCGGAGGCGGCGCCTTGGGCGCTTCCTGCACGACGGGGGCTGCCACTACCGCAGGCTTGGGCGTAAATACGGGTGCAGCCACCGGCTCCGGCTTGTCGCCGGGCATGGAGAATTTGCGCTTCTTGATCTCGACCTGGACCTGCTTGGTGCGGCCATGCGAGAAATTCTGGCGCACGACGCTCTGCTCGGTACCGGGGCGCTTCAGCGTCAAGGTCTTCTTCGGTGTAACACTCAACGTCTTGTCGTCGCCCGATTTCGTATCGCTCATTCCATATCCTCTGCAGCATCATCTTCGTCAGCAACGGCCGCAAGCATTGCGAGATCGTCGGGGGTTCCGCCCCGATATCGGTCGAGCGCAACCATGCGCCTCTCAACCGCCTTGCCCGCGTCTCCCGCGAGAACGGCAGCATGTATCACATTTGTACCCCCCAATGCCAAGCTCAACTCGGCCTCGGAGAAAAGTTTGTAGGCAAGGACTGCCGGCCCGCCGAGGTGGACAGTTGCCCGCCGCGCCTGACTGATCTTGCGCACGCCATCGTCGGATGCCTCGGTCGCGTGGAGCACGAAAAGCGCCAACCCCGAGCGCACCGCGCTCTCGACCTTGGTTGCGCCGAGTGCGATCGAGCCAGCCTTGCGGGCAAGGCCAAGCATACCCAAAGCGGATCGTGCAAGCAGTCCGTCGACCATGCCGCCGAGATCGGGCGGCACGACGACCTGCGCCTTGAAGGCGCGGGCAAACAGGTTCTTCGCCGCCGCCTTGTCGATATGTAGGCGGTCGGCGCTCACCCAACAACCACGGCCGGGCAGATTTCTCTTCAGGTCAGGAACGACGGCCGAATCCGGGCCGACGACGAAACGGATCAGCTCATCCGGCTCGGCTTGCTTGTGCGTGACGATGCAGGTGCGATCGTTCATCTCGTCCTGGGGCGGGTTGTGTGCGATGCGGTTTCACCTCACGCACCAACGGCTTCGTCAGCCGGGACCTGTTCGGCTGCAAGCTCGTCTTCGGTGATCCAGCCGGCCTTGAGGCGGGCTGCCAGAACCATCTGCTCGGCGTCGGCGCGCGACACGCCGTGATTGGCGAGCACACCCGGGAATACCTTGGTCTCGCCGTCCTTGCGTTCCTTCCAGCCGGTCAGGTCGTCGGCGGCATAGCCGGCGAAATCCTCGATCGTCTTCACGCCATCCTCGCCGAGCGTCACCATCATGGCGGTGGTGACGCCAGGGATCTCGCGCAGTTCGTCGGTGACGCCCAGCGCCTTGCGCTTGTCGTCATGCTCGGCTTCGATCTTCTCCAGATATTCGCGGGCGCGGGTCTGGATCTCCGAAGCGGTGTCTTCGTCGAAACCGTCGATCGAGGCGATCTCGCCCGAATCGACATAGGCAACTTCCTCGACGCTGGTGAAGCCTTCGGAGGCCAACACCTGGCCGACCATCTCGTCGACATCAAGGGCTTCCATGAACAGCGACGAGCGTTCGACGAATTCCTTCTGGCGGCGCTCGGACTCCTCGGCCTCGGTCAGGATGTCGATGTCCCAGCCGGTGAGCTGCGAGGCAAGACGCACGTTCTGGCCGCGACGGCCGATGGCCAGCGACAGCTGGTCGTCGGGAACCACCACTTCGATGCGCTCGGCATCCTCGTCGAGCACCACCTTGGCGACTTCCGCCGGCTGCAGCGCGTTGACGATGAAGGAGGCGGCCGAAGGCGACCACGGAATGATGTCGATCTTTTCGCCCTGCAATTCGCCGACCACGGCCTGGACGCGGCTGCCGCGCATACCGACGCAGGCGCCGACCGGATCGATCGACGAGTCACGCGAAATGACGGCGATCTTGGCGCGCGAGCCTGGGTCGCGGGCGACCGACTTGATCTCGATGATGCCGTCATAGATTTCCGGCACTTCCATGGTGAAGAGCTTGGCCATGAACTGCGGATGGGTGCGCGACAGGAATATCTGCGGGCCGCGCTGTTCGCGGCGCACGTCGTAGACATAGGCGCGGACGCGGTCGCCGTACTTGTAGTTTTCGCGCGGGATCAGCTCGTCGCGGCGGATAATCGCCTCGCCACGGCCGAGATCGACGATGACGTTGCCATATTCGACGCGCTTGACGGTGCCGTTGACGATCTCGCCGATGCGGTCCTTGTATTCGTCATACTGGCGGTCGCGCTCGGCCTCGCGCACTTTCTGCACGATGACCTGCTTGGCTGACTGGGCGGCGATGCGGCCGAAATCCATTGGCGGCAGCTGTTCGGCGATGAAGTCGCCAAGCTGGGCGTCCGGATTGCGCTCGCGGGCCGAGGAAATGGCGATCTGGGTGGCGTAGTCGTCGACCTTCTCGACCACTTCCATCAGCCGCTGCAGCTTCATCTCGCCGGTGTTGGCGTTGATGTCGGCGCGGATGTTGGTTTCCTGGCCGTAGCGCGAGCGCGCGGCCTTCTGGATCGCATCAGCCATGGCGGCAATGACGATCGACTTGTCGATCGACTTTTCACGCGCCACCGCGTCGGCGATCTGCAGCAGTTCAAGTCTGTTGGCGCTTACAACCATCTTATTTCTCCCGAGCTTGTTGCCGAGCTTTTAGGCCCGGCCGCTCATCATAGTTCCTGTTCGATTTCGTCTTCCGCGCCGCCTTCAGCACCTTCGGGTGCATCATCAGCTTCGCCGCGGCGTTTCTTGGCTTCCTTGCGTTCCCGGTTGTCCTTCGACAGGGCATCGCGAATAAGGTCGTCGGTGAGGATCAGCCGCACATCGGCGATCGCGTCATAAGGAATGCGAACCGTCGGCTCTTCGCCGTAGGCGGCCTTGTCGCGCTCGAGCAGCATGTCGTCTTCGCCGGCTTCGGCGATCTTGCCTTTGAAGCGCTTGCGGTCGGCGACCGGCACCGAGGTTTCCATCTTCACCAGATGGCCGGTCCAGGTGACGAAATCCGACTTGCGTACCAGCGGCCGGTCGATGCCCGGCGACGACACTTCGAGATGATAGGCCTTCTCGATCGGGTCATCGACGTCGAGCGCCGGCGACACAGCACGGCTGACCTCTTCGCAATCCTCGACGGTCATTGTGCCGTCCTCGCGTTCGGCCATGATCTGCAGCGTCAGGCCGTTCTGGCCCGACAGATGCACCCGCACGAGGCGGAAGCCAATGCCTCGCAACACCGGCTGGACGATCAGCGCGATGCGCGCATCGATACCGCTTTCGCGGATGATGCGGTCGTCGGCTTCGCTTGCCGTTGCAGTCATGCGGTTCCTGTCGTTCTCTGGATCAGGATGATCGTCGTCCCGAACCATCTCTTTGCTGATGGCTGACCGGCAGGTAATAAAAAAGAGCGGGACCGGGTGGACCCACTCTTCGTCATACCGACCAAGAATTTGAGGCTGATATAGACGATCCCGGCCGGTGTTTCAAGTCTGTTGACGGGCCGGGCAGAGTGCAGCCGGGGACGGCTGGCAGGATTGCGCGCGGCGCATGCCGGCTATGCGGTAACGGCCCTGTGATCCCGGATTTCACATCCCTATCTATGTTGCACTGCACAAATCAAAGATGAGCGCGCGGTGGCGCGCGAAAGGTCAAGACAATGAGCAACCGTACCGTGTTTTCCGCCATAGGCGACGCCTTTGCCCTGTTCGGCAGCGCCGTTGCCGCCTCGCGGGCCGTCGAAGCCGGCCGCAAGCCGCGCGCCAACGATCTGCGCCGGCTCGGCATGGACCCGACCGCTTTCGGCAAGATCGGCCGTTTCTGAAGCCAGACCGGCTGTCGATGCGGGACACTTTCCCGCATCGAACTATTTTCTGATGAAGGTGAGATAGGCCGGCCGTCGGCCCTCGCGAATGGCTTTTGCCTCGTAGCGTGTGCCCGGCCAGCCTTCATAGGGCCGATGCCAGTCGGCCCCATCTTGCACCTGCCAGAGGAGCCCGCCATGCGCCCGACAGTGCAACAAGGTCCAGTTCACATAGGTGTCGATGTCGGATGCGAAGCGGAATTTTCCGCCCGGCTTCAGCACGCGCGCGAACCGATCGAGGTTGAGCGGGCTGACGAAACGCCGCTTCCAGTGCTTTTTCTTCGGCCAGGGATCGGGGTAGAGCAGATCGATGCCGTCGAGCGACGCCTGCGGCAACCAATCGAGCAGGCGCGTGGCGTCGTCGTCATAAACGCGAAGATTGGCAAGCGGCTTTTCCCGCACCGCCATCATCAGCTTGGCCATGCCGTTGACGAACGGCTCGACACCGATGAAGCCGGTCGCCGGTGCCTCCGTGGCACGGTGCAGCAGATGCTCACCGCCGCCGAAGCCGATTTCCAGCCGAACCGTTGAAACATCCGCTGAGAATAGCGCGCGCAATTCTGCCGGTGCCTGGACGGAGAGGTCGAGGCCATAGGCCCCAAGACCGCTTTCCAGCGCCGCCGCCTGCTGCGGGCGAATGGTCTTGCCGTGCCGGCGGCCGAAGAACCCTTCGGTCGCCCGGCTCCGCCTGTCCTGTGGATCCATGGCCTGGTCGCGCGCCGCGCTTAGATTGAGATGAGATTTGGGATTGAGATGAGATTTGGCTGAAATCTCATCTCAATCTAATCCTTTGTTGGAGCATGATCTTTTCCAAAAAACCGGTACCCACTTTTTGGAATCATGCCTAAGCAGCGATCGCGTCCTTGAGCGCCTTGGCCAGATCGGTCTTTTCCCAGGAGAAGGACCCGTCTCGGCCGGCCTTGCGGCCGAAATGGCCGTAGGACGAGGTCTTTGCGTAGATCGGCTTGTTGAGGTCGAGATGCCTGCGGATGCCGGATGGCGACAAATCCATCACCGTGCGCAGCGCTTCCTCGAGCTTGGCCTCGTCGACCTTGCCGGTGCCGTGCAGGTCGACATAGACCGACAGCGGCTGGGCAACGCCGATGGCGTAGGACAGCTGGATGGTGCAGCGGTCGGCGAGCTTGGCCGCCACTACATTTTTGGCGAGATAGCGCGCCGCATAGGCGGCGGAGCGGTCGACCTTGGTGGTGTCCTTGCCGGAGAAGGCGCCGCCGCCGTGCGGGGCAGCACCACCGTAGGTGTCGACGATGATCTTGCGGCCGGTCAGGCCGGCGTCGCCGTCCGGTCCACCGATGACGAACTTGCCCGTCGGGTTGATGTACCACATGCAATCGTCGGCGATCTTGAGGTCGCCGAGCGCCTCACGGATGTAAGGCTCAACGACCTTGCGGACCTTCTTGGAATCCCAGGTCGCGTCGAGATGCTGCGTCGACAGCACGATCTGCGTCGCTTCGGCGGCTTTGCCATCGACATAGCGAACGGTGACCTGGCTCTTGGCGTCGGGTCCGAGCTTGCCGGCTTCGCCGTTGTTTTCGTGACGGGCAGCGGCGAGCAGTTCGAGAATCTTGTGGCTGTAATAGATCGGCGCCGGCATCAGATCCGGGGTCTCGCGGCAGGCATAGCCGAACATGATGCCCTGGTCGCCGGCACCCTCTTCGCCCTGGCGGTCGGCGGCGCTGTCGACGCCCTGGCCGATGTCGGGCGACTGGCCGTGCAGCAGAACCTCGATCTTTGCCGTCTTCCAGTGGAAGCCGGCCTGCTCGTAGCCGATTTCGCGGATCGCCTTGCGGGCGACCGACTTGAACTTGGCCGGGTTGACGACCGAATGCCCGGCGGCGTCCTTGAGGATGTTGCCGGCTTTGTCCCGCTTCAGCAGAGTATCGGGAACCCTTACTTCGCCGGCGATGACGACGCGGTTGGTGGTGGCGAGCGTCTCGCAGGCGACGCGGACTTTCCACGGGTCCATGCCGGTCTTCTTGGCCTCGCGATAGACCAGATCGACGATCTCGTCCGAGATGCGGTCACAGACTTTATCCGGATGACCCTCGGCCACGGATTCCGAGGTGAAGAAGTAGTTCTGCCGCGTCACGGGTGTCCCCTCTTGAAAAAACGATCGGCAGGGCTGCCGATTTTGGCGCGCCACGTGTTAACGGTGCCGGGCGCCGCTCGTCAAGCGGTGCCGCGGTTCTGGCATGAGTGTCGCAGCAATATATCTTGTACCACCGGCGGCTTGGCGCCTCCGGCAGTCGAGCCTCTGGGCTACTCGGGCCCGGGGGATTACTGGGGCCAATGGGTCAATCGAACCACCGAATCACTCGGCATCTTCGGCAGAAAGGGACTTCACAAGGTCGATAATCCGGCGGCGCACCTTCACATCCGCGATCTTGACGAACGCGCGGTTGAGCTGAAGCCCTTCCGGACTGCCGCAGAATTCGACGGCGAAAGCCATCGAAGTGTCCTCGGCAAATCCTCTATTACCCACCGGCTCCTGCCCTGGCGCATCCTCGAAAAAGAAGGCAACAGGCACGCTGAGTATCGAGGCTATTGCCTGCAGACGGCTGGCGCCGACGCGGTTCGTTCCTTTTTCATATTTTTGGATCTGCTGAAACGTAATACCGAGATTTTCACCGAGCTTTTCCTGGCTCATTCCAAGCATATTGCGCCGAAGGCGGACGCGACTTCCGACATGGATGTCGATCGGATTCGGTTTCTTCTTGTTTTCTTCTGTCATTTTTTCCTCGCCGAATTTTTCCGGCCTTTTCTATTTTTCTCGCCCAAACGAAGCCGGAGCCAACTGCCCCAACAGAAACACCAACCGACTTCGAGAAAATTAGGCGGTAACAGTATGAGTTTCTAATGTGTCGACTGTCAATTCACCCGTAGCCGTTGCCTTACGTTCAAGCTGAGGGCGATTGCGGCAAACACCAACATGATCAGCATTCCGTTAATGCGCCGCCCCGCGGCGGAGATGAAGGCTTGGCCGGAGATCGGCACCCGCACGTCGATGGCGCCACGTGCATCGACCGCCAATGCGTCGACGATGCGTCCGCGCGTATCGACAACGGCGGAAATGCCGTTGTTGGCGGCGCGCAACAGCGGCAATCCGTTTTCCACCGCGCGAATCTGAGCCTGCCTGAAATGCTGGTACGGCCCGGGCGTGTCGCCGAACCATGCGTCGTTGGTGACGTTTACAATAAGCTGGGATGACGTTGCGTCAACAGCCACCAGATCAGGAAAGATCACCTCGTAGCAAATAAACGGCAAGGCGCTGATGCCGCCGGGCAGAGCGATCGGATGGCGCTCGTTGCCGGCGGCGAAGTTCATCGGCCCGGCGACGAACTGTCCGATGCCGAAGCGGCTGAGCAGACCGGAAAACGGCAGATACTCGCCGAACGGCACCAGATGGACCTTGTCGACGGCATCAGCGATTTCACCCTTGTCGTCGATCGCCACCACCGAATTGTAGTAGCGGCTGTCGGCATCCGCCCCGGATCCGCGCTCCTCGCGCACGACGCCGGCAATCAGCATCTGACCAGGCTGCAGCATGTCGCCGAGCGCGGTCAGCGCGTCCGGACGCTCGGTGAACAGGAACGGTACCGAGGTCTCCGGCCACAGGATAAGTTGCGGTTTGTCATGACCGGGATCGGGCGCTGCGGCCGACAGGCCCATCATCGTGGCGAAGATGCGGTCGCGCACCGAGGCGTCCCATTTTTCGCTGAGGTCGACATCCGGTTGCACGATACGGACATCGAGAGTGCGGGTTGCCGGCTTGTCGGGGGTCGCGAGCCTGACATAGCCGAAGCCGGCATGGGCGGCGACGAGAATGGCAAGCAGGACCACACCGAGACGGACATGCCGGCGTGCTGCAAGCAAGGCCGGCATGGCGAAGACAAAGACCGCCAGCGCGTTCATGCCGACCATGCCGGTCACCGACACGCTTTGCATCAACAGCGGCACGGGCATCGCCGCATACCCGACGGCATTCCAGGGAAAGCCGGTGAACAGGAAGCCGCGCAGCCATTCCGTCAGGCCAAAAGCAAAGGCAAGGGCGGCAATGCGGCCAATGTCGTTGGTCCATAACAGCCGCGCGACGACGGTGGCGAAGCCGTAGAAAAATGCCAGCGCCAAAGGAATGCCGACGACCGCGAAGGGTAAGGCCCAGGCGAAACTGTCGGCCTCGACCAGAAGCGCCTCACCGATCCACCACAGGCCGGCGAGGAAATAGCCGAAGCCGAACCACCAGCCAATGGCAAAGGCCGGCCGCAGGCGCCTGAGCCAGCCGTCGGAAGCCTCGCCGGTGGCGCCGTCGAGCAGCCAGACCAGCAGTGGAAACGAGACGAAACAGACGGCGAAGAAATCGTAAGGCGCCTGGGCGAGCACCGCCAGCGCCCCGGCAAGAAACGCCACCAGCGCGCGCCGCCAGCCCCAAAGCAGAATTATCCGGCCGGCAAGGCGCTCCATACAGACTTCCCAGGTCGCGCGAATCAAGAGCCAAGATTTATCAGATTTATTGAAACGCGAACCGGCCGATCGCTGCGCTATCGGTGCCATCCCTCGATGGTTAGCCCGCTCAGTTGCTCGGCCTCCTCGCGCGGCACGGTGCGCAAGGTCTGGGAGAAGGTCCAGAGTGGCCTTCGGGGTCGCGCGCCCGATACTGCCGTTCGCCGTAGAAATGGTCGGCAGGCTCCTCGACGATTTGGGCTCCAGCCGCCATTGCCCGCTCACAATGCACGTCCAGGCCGTCTTTCAGACGCACACAGACCGACTGAGTGTTCTTGCCGCCGACGCTTACCGGACTGGCAATATGATCGGCCCATTCGGAATCGACGATGATATAGCCGTCGCCAAAACGCATTTCGGCATGGACCAGCCGTCCGTCGGCATCGCTGACCACCATGCTCGGCTCGAAGCCGAAGGCCGTTTCGAGCCATTTCAATGCGGCTCGCGGTCCTTGTAGAAGACACCGGAGCCAAAGGTTGAGTGCTTGAAGGGATCGTCGATCGTCATGTACCGAGCGACGTTCTGCTCTAGGCCTGCTCGGTGCGAGCGGTAGCGCGGCGGCGACGCTCGCCCTTCTGGTTCTGGACGATGCGCACCCGCTTGACGCGGCGCGGATCGGCGTCGAGCACGTGGAATTCGAAGCCGGGGATGGCTTGCACAACCTCACCACGCGCGGGCACGCGGCCCAGCGTGTTGAAGATCATGCCGCCGATCGTGTCGACATACTCGCCATGCTCGCCGGCGGTAAAGTCCTCGCCGATCATCTTGGCGACCTCGTCGATCTCGGCCTTGCCGTCGACGACGAATACGCCCTCGCCGGTCTGGGTGATCAGCGGCTCGTCCTCGTCATGCTCGTCCTCGATATCGCCGACGACCATCTCGACGATGTCTTCCAGCGAGGCGAGACCATCGGTGCCGCCATATTCGTCGATGACCAGCGCCATCTGGGTTCGCGTCGTCTGCATATGACCCATCAGGTCGGAGGCAAGCATCGATGGCGGCACGAAAAGCACCGGGCGGATCAGATTGAGGTCGCCGATGGTGCGGCCGAGATCGACCTGGGCGAGGTCGAGAAGCGTCGTTGCCGGCGTCTTCCTGGATGTTCTGCCCTTCTTGACGCGGGCAACCTTGGTGATGTGGGCCAGCACGTCGCGGATGTGAACCATGCCGCGCGGATCGTCGAGCGTCTCGGAATAGACCGGCATGCGGGAATGGCCGGACTGCTCGAACAGACCGAGCAGATCGCCCAACGTCGTGGTGATCTCGACGGCCTCAATATCGGCGCGCGGCACCATGACGTCCTCGACGCGTACCTCGCGCAGGCGCAATATGTTGTTGAGCATGGCGCGTTCGCCAGGCGAGAAAGACCCGGCATCGCTGGTCGTTTCGGCAAGCGCGCCGGCGATTTCCTCGCGCAGGCTGGTGCCGTTCCGCTGCCTGAAAAGGCCCAAGACGCGGTCGAACAGGGACGGACCGGCAGGCGATGGCTCGCTGGCAATACTACCAGAAGCGGGGCTGCCGGAACTGGGACTCGGACTCGATCCCTCTTCCGTCGTATCGGAAGGCTTTGTCGCACTGCCAGCCTCGGGGCGGGCGGCAGTTTCTGGTTTGTCGTTCATCGTCGTCCGGTCAATTGGTCTTTTGTCATTACGTGTAGGGATCGGGAATGGCAAGCCTTGCGAGCGCTGAGCGCTCGATGGCTTCCATCTCCTCGGCCTCTGCATCGGTCTCGTGATCGTAGCCCAGCAAATGCAGCAGGCCGTGGATGACGAGATGGGTGATATGGTTCTCGAAGGGCTTGTCTTCCAGGGCTGCTTCGCGCGCCACCGTCTCGGCGGCCAGCACGATGTCACCCAGCATGGGCGGCAGCTTGCCACCCCTGGGGAACGGAAAAGCAGGGAAGGACAAGACGTTGGTCGCCTTGTCCTTGCCGCGCCAGCCGGCATTGAGGGTACGGATATGGGCATCGTTGGAAAAGACGATGCTGAGTTCGGAAGGACCGGCAGCAGCGGTTTCGGCAAAGGCAGCCGACACGGCGCGATCGACCAGACGCGTCAGCGCCGCCTCATCGGGCCAGTCGCCGGCCCCGACCGACATATCGATCTCGACGGGAACCGAACTATCCCCGCCGCCAGGTCTTATGTCTTCAGGCATGAGCCCGCATCGTCACATCAGCTCTCGGCGCCGAGGCCGCGCGCCAGCTTGGCGTCGCGGTCATAGGCCCTGACGATTTCGGCCACCAGCGGGTGGCGCACAACGTCGACATCGTTGAAGCGCACGGTCACCGCGCCGGCCACGCCGTCAAGGACACGCAAGGCTTCGACGAGGCCCGACTTGGTGCTTGGAGGCAGATCGATCTGCGTCGGATCGCCGGTGACGATCATGCGCGAATTCTCGCCGAGGCGGGTCAAAAACATCTTCATCTGCATCGGCGTGGTGTTCTGCGCCTCGTCGAGGATGACGGCGGCATGCGCCAGCGTGCGGCCGCGCATGAAGGCCAGCGGCGCGATCTCGATGACCTCGGCGGCAATGGCGCGCTCGACCTTGTCGGCCGGCATCATGCCGTAGAGCGCGTCATAGAGGGGCCGCAGGTACGGATCGACCTTTTCCTTCATATCGCCGGGCAGAAAACCCAGCCGCTCGCCGGCCTCGACCGCTGGCCGTGACAGGATGATGCGCTCGACCATGCCGCGTTCGAGCAGCATCGCCGCATGCGCCACCGCCAGATAGGTCTTGCCGGTGCCGGCGGGGCCAATGCCGAAGACAAGTTCCGAACGCTCCAGTGCCCGCATATAGGCGTCCTGATTGAGCGAACGGGCATAGATCGTCTTCTTGCGGGTGGAGATCTGGGCGGCCGAAACTTTGCCCTTGCGTTCCAGCGTCGGCAGCGTCAGCTGGTCGTCGGCGGCAATCGCCATGCGCACGGCGCCATCGACGTCGGACTGGCCGATATCGGTGCCTTTCTGGAGAATGCCGTAGAGATTGTCGAGCGCGCGGCGCGCCTGCTCGGCCGCCGAGGCCGAGCCCTTGATGGTCAACTGGTTGCCGCGCGAGCGGATGTCGACGCCGAGCTTCTGCTCAAGCCGGGCCAAATTCTCGTCGAACTGACCGTACAGGGCGCTGGCAAGCTTGTTGTTGTCGAAAGTCAGAACGATGTGCGCCATGTCAGAGGCCCCGGATGTCTGGTTCTGGGGCAGAGTCTTCACTTCAGCAGCGCTCAACCGTCTCTCCTCATCTGCCGAGGCCATCAAGCCAACTCGGCGAACAGGCTATTGTAGCCCGTCTTCGTGATTCGCACCCGGATAATGTCACCGATTTCGCCGGCCTTTTCATCAACAATAACCGGCTGCAGCCAGGGCGAGCGGCCGACCTTCTGGCCGGCCTGACGGCCGGGCTTCTCGATCAGCGTGTCGATGGTGCTGCCGACCAGGCCCAGGCCGAAATCCTGCTGCTGCTTGAGCAACAATGCCTGCAGCTGTTGCAAACGTTCATCCTTGACCGCTTCCGGCACGTGATCGGGCATATCGGCGCCCGGCGTGCCGGGACGCGGCGAATATTTGAACGAGAAGGCCGAGGCGTAGTTCACCTGGCCCACCAGACCCATCGTCGCCTCGAAATCCGCCTCGGTTTCGCCGGGGAAGCCGACGATGAAGTCACCGGACAGCGCGATGTCGCCGCGTGCAGCGCGGATGCGCTCGAGCAGCGCCAGATAGTCCTTGGCCGTGTGCCTGCGGTTCATCGCCTTGAGGATGCGGTCTGACCCGGATTGCACCGGCAGGTGCAGATAAGGCATCAAAGCCGGGAGATCGCGATGGGCAGCGATCAATTCGTCGTCCATGTCGCGCGGATGGCTGGTGGTGTAGCGCAGCCGCGCCAGGCCAGGAATTTCGGCCAGCCGGAACAGCAGGCGACCAAGCCCCCATTCCATGCCATCCTCACCCTTGCCGTGCCATGCATTGACGTTCTGCCCCAGCAGCGTCACCTCGCGCACACCGGCATCGGCCAGCCGCTCGGCTTCGGCGACGATCTGCGCCACCGGCCGCGACACTTCCGAGCCCCTGGTATAGGGCACGACGCAGAAGGTGCAGAATTTGTCGCAGCCTTCCTGTACCGTGAGGAAGGCGGTGACGCCGCGCTTGATCATTTCGGCACGCTTCGGCTTCGGCAGATGCTCGAACTTGTCCTCGATGGCGTATTCTGTCTCGACGATCTTCTCGCCGCCACGCACCCGGGCCAGCACATCGGGCAGCCGGTGATAGGTCTGCGGGCCGATGACCAGATCGACAGCAGGCGAACGGCGGATGATTTCCGCGCCTTCGGCCTGCGCGACGCAACCGGCGACGCCGATCAGCATTTCGCGCCCAACTGCTGCGCGTTCAGCCTTCATGTCGCGGATGCGGCCGAGCTCGGAATAGACCTTTTCCGCCGCCTTCTCCCTGATATGGCAGGTGTTGAGCAGCACCAGGTCGGCGTCGGCGATGACATCGGTCGCGGTGTAGCCGTCGGCGGCCAGCGCATCGGTCATGCGCTGTGAGTCATAGACATTCATCTGGCAGCCATAGGTCTTGACGAAGACCTTTTTGGCCGGGGCGGACGCCGCAGCAGCGCTTTGCGAGGCGCTGTCGGTTTCGTTCCGCTCTATCGTGTTCAAATCCATCCGGCGGCTTCTAACGCCTTTCCGTGACAAAAAACAGACGATTCTCGGGCATCGGCCTGTAGGCGCTCGGCCTGCGCTAGCGGCTCGGTCGGGGATCGGCGAGCGCGGCCTGCATCATGGCGCGCACCTGGCTTTCCATCATCCTCGACGTTTCCTTGCGGTTCGAGCCCTTGGAAAAGGCGATGGGCTCGCCGAAATGCACCTCGACGTCAATGGCGCCTTCGGCCATCAGCACCTTGAGATGCGGCATCAGGTCCTGATCGCCGATCCAGGCAGCGAGCGGCCGGTGGCGACGGCCGAGAGGCACGCCGTGCACCCGCGTGTAGGCAATCGCCAGCGGCTGGATGAAGACCTGCTCGGCCGCGCCTTCCGAAATCGCCATCGAGGCGGCGCCGAACAAGGTGCTCTTGAACGGCAGGATGGTGTTGCCGTCGCCGGTAGAGCCCTCGGCAAACAGCACCATGGCGTCGCCCTTGGCCATGCGGCTGGCGATCTCGCTGGCCTGGTCGCCAGCTGTCCGCTTGCGCTCGCGTTCGATGAAGACCGTACGCTGCAGTTTCGACAGCCAGCCGATCAGCGGCCATCCCTCCATGTCCGCCCGGGCGATGAATGTCACATCGGCAAAGGAGCCGAGCACCATGATGTCGGTCCAGGAGATATGGTTCGAGGCGACCAGCAGCGGGCGCTGGCTGGACAGTGCGCCTTTGACATGGATGCGCAGGCCGAGCGTCCGGACGATGAGGCTGTGCCAGACCTTCAGAATGACCGTCTCGCGCCAAATTCCGGTCTTCATCGACAGCAGCTGCAAAGGCACAAGGACCAGCGAACCGACGACAACGAGGCTCAGCGCCAGGAAAATCCTGATTTTTCCGATCATGCAGCTTGGCCCTGCCCCAAAACTTTGGCTAGCGAAGATCGCGGCGCATGACAAGCGCGCCGGTAGGACCATGTTCGGTCGAGCGGTAATAATTGGCGCGGTGGCCCACCTGGCGGAAGCCGAGCCGCCGGTAGAGGGCGATGGCAGCGACATTGGTCTCGTCGACCTCAAGGAACAGCGCCTCGGCGCGCTGCGCATGCAATTCGCGCAGCACGGCGTCCATCAATTGCCAGCCGAGCCCCTGGCGGCGATGCGAGCGCGCCACCGCCACGGTCAGAATCTCGCCCTCGCCGGCTGCAAGCCTGGCCAGCACGAAGCCGACCGGCGGCTTGGCGCCCTGGCCGATTTCGCGCGCGGCATAGCCGAACACGGTTTCCTGTTCGAGCAACGCGGCGAACTCGCCATCGGTCCAGGGCCGGACGAAATCCTCGCGATGCAGCACCGACGCTGCCGGGCTGTCGGCGATGGTCAGCGGCTCGAGCGCATAGTCCCTGCGGCGCGGCTGGAGGAAAGGGATGCGCATCACTTTTCCTGCCTCAACAGGATGAACCCGGCCTGCGCCTTGGCATCGGCGCCGCGCAGATAGAGTGGCTTCGGCTTGTCGCCCTCACCTTTTGCAGCGGCGAGCCGGGCGTAGACGGCAATGTCGGCGGTGGCAGCCGTCGGGCCGATATCGAAATCGCGACCGGCCGCGGCTGCGATCTGCACGGCGGCCGTGCCGGCAAGCACCGGACGATTGTCCGCCGCCATTCCCGCGGCTTGGGCAAGTGTGGTCACAGCCGGACCATAGCGCAAAATCGCTTCCGCATCGTAAAACGCGGCATGGATCTCCTCGCGGCCTGCATCGAGAGCGGCCAGGATCGGGCGGCCGGGAAATGCCGCCCTCGCCTCGGCCGCCAGCGCCTCCAGTGTCGTTACCCCGATCGCCGGGATCTTCAGCGCCAGCGCCAGGCCGCGCGCCGCCGAGACGCCCACCCGCAGGCCGGTGAAGGAACCCGGACCGATGGAGACCGCAACGGCGCCAAGGCCGGCATAATCGGTGCCGTCCGCTTTCAACGCTTCGTCAATGACAGCCATCAGGTGTTCGGCGTGGCCTTTGCCGAGATCGAGTACCGAGCGGCCGAGCTCTCTGCCGCCCGATGCGTCATAGACGCAAGCGGCGCAGAGATTGGCGGCACAGTCGATGGCGAGCAGTTTCATGGGCGACCGGTTCGAAAAACAGTCTCCCTCTGCCCGCCACGGCGCGCCGCCGCAAGAGCCAGCGCGTAAATTGTTAAGCGGCTTCGCTTCGGTGCAGGCCGGACGGCTTACGCCGCCGGCGCGATGCGCAGCATGTGGTTGTCCCAGACATAGTCGGGCTCGGAGCGCGTCGCGCCGCTGCCTTCGATGATTTCGCCGGCACCCGTGGTTGCCATGAAGCCCGGGCCGTCGGGCGCCAGGCCGCAGACCTCGACCAGCGCCTTGGTGGCGACGATCTTGCCGCTGGCGGCGTCGATGACGGCCAGCGAATTGCCTTCCGGCGAAGACACCGCGACCGTGCCGGCAATCGGGTTGGCGGCGACCGAGCCGATGTAATTCCGGAAGCCGGATAGCACGTCCTGCGGCATGTCGAGCAGCTGCAGCCCCTTGCCGCGCGTGGCGCGGCCGACCAGCGGTGGCCGCTCGGTGCCCGGCCCGCGGTACTGGCAGCCGAACCAGATGGTGCCTGTGGGGTCGGCATCCATGTGGCGAATCGACAGCTGGTGCAGAGCCGGCGGCAGTTCGTGCTTTTCGATGAGATCGCCGGTTGTGCGATCGACCAGCACATAGGACGGCTTCATGGTGGCGATGTTGAGCTCGGCGCGGCCATAGTCGGGATGGGTCTCGATGCCGCCATTGGCGATGGCGATCGTCCGGCCGTCTCCGAGCAGCAAGAGCTCATGCGGCCCCATGCCATAGGTCGGAAACTCGCCGATGCGGCTGAACTTGGCCCGTGCGTCGTAGATCCCGACGACGCCGGCGGCATTGTCGAAATTGTTTTCGGTGGCGTAAAGCAGCGCGCCGTCGGTGGAAAACACACCGTGGCCGAAGAAATGCCGACCGGTGATGCTGGCGATGGTCAGCGGCGGCTCGCGGCCGGCATGGTCGAAGACCACGGCGAAGGTGCCGGGTTGCCGGGCGAAGACCACGGAGCGCTTCGAGACCGGATCGAAGGTGACGTCGTGGCCACGGTCGGGCAGGTCGATCGCATGCAATACTTTTCCGGCTTCCGACAACACAGCGGCGCCAAAGCTGCCGTCGCGCTTGACGAAGGCGGTGGCAAAGACGGCATCGGCGGCAAGCGTGTCCGCCCAGGCCCGCGGCGCCATTGACGCGACGAAGCCGGCGCCGGCAGCTCTGAGAAAATCGCGGCGGTCCATCAGCGGCGTGCGTGTCGCAACCATTGGTCAGTCCCCGTCCAGTGACGAAAAGCCGGCGGTCAGGCCGAACTCGGCGGTTAGCCGGGTGCCGATCAAGCCCGACAGGCTGGAGGTGATCAGCGCGAAATGTTCGAGTTTTCCGCGCTCCGCGGGATCGGCGAGCGTCTTGTCGATCCGACCCTGGATGGATTTGGCAGTGGCAACGCCATTGATGAGCTGGACATGGATGGATTCCGCCATCCATCTGCTATCCTCGGGCAGCGCGTCGCCGAGCTTCGAGGCCTGGAACAGCGAATCAATGCCGGAGAGGTTGCCGGCTAATGAAAGGCCGGTGTTTTGCGAGCGCCAGTAGATCGCTTGCCTCAGCTTGTCACCCTGCGGTTTGGCGCCGAGAAAACCTTTGAGGCGCACGTCGCGGACCATTTCCAGCTCGTTGATGAAGACGCCGACCAGTTCGGTCACCGCTTCGGTGCCGTCGCGGTAAAGCGCATTGTCGGGTCCAGGATTAGCCCACAAGGCTGCAAAACCGTCCGGTTTTTTCCAGGCCGCGTCGACATCGGCCGCCATGGTCTCGATGTTCTTGGCGACTGCCGCGCCATAGGCGCAGCGATAGGGCTCGTCCTTGCCGACGAGCGTCTCGGCGCCATCGCCGTAAAGCACGAACTCAAGCGCCCCTAATCCCTGCATCGCGACACTCTTGCCCGCCAGCTGCGCCGGATCGGTGGCGGTCGGATCCTTGCCGGCCAGCGCCGCCTGCACCTGCTTCAGGCCGATGCTCTTTCGGTCCGGCCAGTAGAGCATGCGCTCCAGCCGGTTGTTCTCCTTGATTGGCCCGAAGCCGATGATTTCAGCCGACGACCAGGCCGCGACCGTGGCCGAGAATCCGGCATGCGCGGCATCGAGGTTGCCCTGCGACGGCGCCTGGCAGAGCGCGTCCATGGCCTTCGCCAAGGTGCCGGCATGGCCATGCAGGCTGGCATAGGCGGGGCGGACAAATCCGTCGATCGCTCTTTGAATGACATCGGAGGCTTTCACCGAGGCCGATGCCGGGGACGCACCGAACAGAGCCAATGGGAGGAGTAGAACAGGCAAAACCCGCTTGAGCATCAGAATGACTCCAGGAATTTGATGAGAGCATCGCGGTCGGCCGTATTGGCGGCGGCAAAGCGATCGCGCGCCTTCTGCCCCTCGCCGCCATGCCACAGGATCGCTTCGGCAAGCGTGCGCGCACGCCCGTCATGCAGGAAGAAAGCGTTGCCGTTGACGGTCTTTGTCAGGCCGATGCCCCATAGCGGCGGGGTGCGCCATTCACTGCCCGTGGCATCGCCCACCGCCTGGCCGTCGGCAAGGCCAGGCCCCATGTCGTGCAGCAGAAAGTCGGAATAGGGCCAGATCAGTTGGAACGCCTGCGCCTTGTTCCCGCGCATGGTGACGAATTTCGGCGTATGGCAGGCAATGCAGCCCATCTCGTAGAACAGCTTCTTGCCGGCGAGCACGGCGGGTGCGCCGACATCGCGCCGCGCCGGCACCGCAAGGTTCTGCGAATAGAAGGTGACGAGGTCCATCACCGGTGGTGGCGCCTCGACCGGGCCGAGCCGCTTCTGCACGCCATTGGGCATGTCGAGGCAGGCCTTTTCTGCGGAGGTGCAATCGCCCCAGTGACTGGGCTCTTCCGGCGTCGAAATGCCGATGTCGCCGGCAAAGGCGTCCGCCGCCTGCTGGCGGATCGATGCTGTCTGGGCCTTCCAGCCGAAGCGGCCAAGCGTCAGGGCGTCGGTGGTGACATCGCGCACCATGTTTGCCTTGCCGGAAATGCCATCGCGGTCGTCGGGATCGGCATGGGCAAGGATGTCGGCCGGCGCGATCTGTTCGATCAGGCCAAGGCCGATCATGGGCGGGGTCAGACGTGGCGACAGCGTGGTGCGCGGGTCAAGCGGGCCGTAGCCAAGCCCGTCGAGCGAATAGCTCGGCTTGCGCAGCGAAACGATGCTACCGTCGCCGAGCGTGACCTTTTCCTCGCGATAATCGACATACATGCGGCCTTCGCCCTTGAGGCCGGGCACCGCCAGTTCCTGCAACTGCGCGCCGTAGACCGGATCGGGGAAGTTCAGCACCTTGTGCACGGCAATCTCGGCTTTTTCCTCGGCCGTGCTCGCATCGCGCGCCAGCCGCAGGAACATCGACGTGGTGCGGCGGTCGGCGGCCGGCGGTCGGCCGCGGCCATCCTTCAAATGGCAATTCTGGCAGGCGCGCTCGTTGAACAGCGGTCCGAGACCATCCGAGGCCTGGGTCGACGATGGCGACGACACCCAGTTCTTGCGGAAAAGCGCATTGCCGAGCTTGAAATTGCCCTGTTCCTCGAAGGTGATGTTTTCAGAGGGTTGCGAGAAGGCGTCGCGGTTGACCTGCTTGCGCGACGTGCCGGCGCCGCCTTGCATCGTTTCGAAGGATTCGGGCTTGGAGAAATCCTGGGTTGGCCTGGTAACGGCAAGGACGCGGGACCGGTCCTTCGGCGTCAGGTCGGTGCGGCTCGTGGCGAGGCCGACCGGTTCCGACGATCCGGCCAGGGCCGGGGCCAAAATTGCCGCCAGGGTTACAACCGAAAGCCCGCGAAAGGCCTGATATCGCGGGTTTTTGAGGAGCAGCGGGCCGGCGGCCCGCCGCAAGCGGCGCAGAATATCTAGGGGGCGCCGCATTCCTGCATGGTCCTATTCCGCCTCGTCCGCCGATGCGGCGTTGAGCTGGCCGTATTTTTCCTCACCGATCGAGGCAAGGAGGTCGAGCTGCGTCTCGAGGAAGTCGATGTGACCTTCCTCATCCGCCAGCAATTCCTCGAACAGCTTCATCGTCACGTAGTCGCCGGCTTCGTTGCAGATCTCGCGCGAACGCTTGTAGGCGGTGCGTGCGTCATATTCGCCGGCGAGATCGGATTCGAGCACTTCCTTGACGTTCTGGCCGATGCGCAACGGCGCCACGGACTGCAAATTGGGATGCCCTTCGAGGAAGATGATACGGGCCACCAGCCGGTCGGCATGGTGCATCTCCTCGATCGATTCGGCGCGTTCCTTCTTTGCCAGCTTGGCATATCCCCAATCTTCGAGCAGGCGGAAATGCACCCAGTATTGATTGACGGCGCCAAGCTCCAGGAACAGAGCCTCGTTAAGCCGCTCGATGATCTGCGGTTCGCCTTTCATGGATTCTGCTCCCATATTGGACGCGCAGGCCTCTGACGCGATCCAGGTGTGAAACGATGTCCACGCCGCTCGCCTCCGAACGGGCGTGGTAATTTTCGGTGACCCGAATGATCGTTTCGACCACATTTGGGAAGCAGCCGCAACAGCGACCGCGCTTTTGCATCGTGTGATAGACCTTCGCCGGCACGATCAGTTGCCAGGGGTCCTGATCCAGCAGATCGACGATCGTCTGCTCAATCTCCTTTTCGGTGATGATGTTGCAATGGCAGATCAGCATGGATTGGCTCTGGCTGACGGCGCCCCTCCGCGCCGTTTGGCTGGTGGTTGGTTGGGGTGCTACTTGAACACCTTGTCCGGTGCGTCGAGGCTGTCGGACCCCTCGAAGGCTATGTTGTTCAGCTTCAGCGCGCCGACGGCGCGTTCGATCGACTTGGTCTGGTCGACCAGCGCGTCGATTGCCGCTTGCACGGTAGCATTGCCTTCGGTGTTGCCCTCGGCGATCTGCTGGTCGTAGGCCTCGCCGGCCACTCCCCGCGCCTTGATCGCCTCCATCTTGGCGACCGAGACATCGAGCTTGTCGGACAGTTCCTTGTCGATCGCCGGATCGGCCGCCTTGACCATATCGTGCACCGACGGGCCTGAAACGACGGTGCCGTCGATGCGCGTGTAGCTGGCGAGATAGGCGGTGCGGATGCCGATGGCGTCATAGAGATGCGAGTTGTAGGTATTATCCGAGAAGCAGTCGTGCTCCTCTTCGGGATCGTGCAGCAGCAGGCCGAGTTTCATGCGCTCCCCGGCCAGTTCGCCGTAGGACAGCGAGCCCATGCCGGTGAAGATCACCGAGATAGCGGTGTTCGGCTGGCCATCGACGAGGTTCTTGCGGGCGGCGCCGTCTTCCTTCCAGTTGCCGACCATCTCCTGCAGGTCGGAGACCAGAAGATCGCTGGCCGACTTCAGATACTCGGCCCGGCGATCGCAATTGCCGCCGGTGCAGTTCTTGAGGTCATAGTCGGTGTACGGACGCTCGCCGGCGCCCGGGCCGGTGCCGTGCAAATCCTGGCCCCAGAGCAGGAATTCGATGGCGTGATAGCCGGTGGCGACATTGGCCTCGATGCCGCCGGCCTCCTGCAGCGTGCCGGAGAGGAATTCCGGCGTCAGCCTGGAGGCGTCGACCTTCTTGCCGTTGATCTCGATTTCCTTGTTGGCGATGACATTGGCGGTGTAGAGCGCGTTGGCGTCGGACTCGGTGCCGTAGCTCTTGGCGACGTAGTCGATCAGCCCTTCGTCCAGCGGCCAGGAGTTCACCTTGCCTTCCCAGTCGTCGACGATCTTGTTGCCGAAGCGGTAGACCTCGGTCTGCTGGTAGGGCACGCGCGACGCCTTCCAGGCATCGCGGGCGGCATTCAGCGTGTCCGCCGACGGGTTGGCAAGCAGCGCGTCGACAGCCTTGTCGAGCGCCTGCGCCGTGGTCAGCGAATCCTCGTACTTGGCCAGCGCGATGTCGGAATAGGTCTTGATGACCGCCTTGGCATCGATCTCCGCCGCCTTGGCCGGCAGGATGAAAACCGCCGCCGTCAACATAGCCGTGGCACCGATCGCAGCCAGTCTGCCGCCATATCGCGCTGTCATCATCAGTCTCCAGTTCAAAGGGGATTCGGTAAAAGGCGCGCGTGCCAAACGGTGCCGGGACATAGGCATGCCGTAGGACACCACAGATGCCGCGCCGCTCTGCGGCTCACGGGAGAAAGACACCAAATGCCTCCAATCGAACGGGTTCAAGGCCCAAACATCAAAGGGATGCGCTGACGCGCGAGCCTCCATAAAACGATGGCGAGGCCGGAAGTCAACTGGTGAACCCTAGAAAATTCAATTGAAACAACAGTTTAGAATTATTCTAAACTAGGACTGTCAACTTTAAATCGTATAGCCAGCAGCCAAGATGAGAGACGGCGCGATTGACAAGCGACCGTTCCGGGTGCGACCCGGACCGGGGCTCTTGCGACGGCGGCAGACAATCGCCATCTGGCGGAACGGCTCACAATCAAAGCATGATGTCGTCCGAAAACCGCTTCACACTTTCGGCATCATGCTCCAGATTTGAAACAGGAATTCGGTTTGCGATGAAGAACGGGGTCGTCATTCTCGGTGCGGGTCATGCGGGCGTGCAAGCGGCCGCCAGCCTGCGCGAGGAAGGCTATGACGGGCCTGTCGTACTGATCGGCGACGAAACCGATCTGCCCTATCACAAGCCACCGCTGTCGAAGACCTTCATCAAGGACGCCGATGCCAAGCCGCAACCCTTGCGCGGCGAGGCCTTTTACACCGGCAGCGCCATCGACTTCAGGCCGGGCGTCCGAATCGACAGCATCGATACGGCAGGCCGCAAGCTGGACATAGCAGGCGGCGGCGTGCTGCCGTTCGACCGGCTCATCCTGGCCACCGGTTCGCGGCCGCGGCTCCTGCCGCTGCCGGGCGCCGACCTCTCGGGCGTGCTGTCGCTGCGCTCGATCGCCGATGCGCGGCTGATCCGCCAGCTCAGCGCCCAAAGCGAAGACGTGGTCATCCTCGGCGGCGGCTTCATCGGGCTGGAGATCGCGGCTACGCTGAGGGCCGCCGGCCGCAACGTCACCCTGGTCGAGGCTGTCGACCGGCTGCTTGGCCGCGCCGTGGCGCCGGTGGTGGCGAGCCATGTCCGCCAACGGCTGGAGGCGATCGGCGTGCGTATCCTCACCGGCACCACCATTGCCAGGCTGGAAGGGGAAAACGGCCATGTCTGCGCTGCCATCACCTCCACCGACGAAAGGCTGCCCGCGCGCATGGTCATCGTCGGCATCGGCGCCGTGCCGAATGTCGAACTTGCTCAGGCTGCCGGACTGACTGTCGCCAATGGCATCCGCGTCGACCAACAGATGCGCACCTCAGTGCCTGATATTCTGGCCATCGGCGACGCCGCTTCCTACCGCCACTGGTCGACCGGCGGCGACGTGCGGCTGGAATCGGTGCAGAACGCCACCGACCAGGCGCGGCTTGCCGCACGCACGATCACCGGCCATACGGACGCCTATGCGGCGGTGCCGTGGTTCTGGTCTGACATCGGCGACATGAAACTGCAGATGGTCGGGCTGACCTCGGGCGGCGACAGCCATGTCGTGCTGGGCGACCTCGCTGAGAACAAGTTCTCGATCTACCACTATGCTGGAAGCCGGCTGCTCGGCATCGAATCCGTCAACAGGCCGGGCGACCATATGCTGGGCCGCAAGATGCTCGGGGCCGGGTTTTCGCCGATGGCGCAGACTGTTGCGGAAGGGCCTGATGGGCTGAAGGCGGCGCTGGCCGCGTTCCAGCAGGATGAGCCGGCACGGGCTGCGGGCTAGACGCACTTACCCTCCCCCTTGTGGGGAGGGTAAGTGCGAAGCAGCGGGGTTGGGGTCGGCGCGAGGCCCCCACCCGGACCTGCGGTCCGACCTCCCCACAAGGGCGAGGTAGGGGTTTGCACTAGGCAGCGCAGACTTCGCGGATCGAGCTTTCCAGAATGTCGAGCGCCTCGTTCATGACATTGTCCTGGATGGTGATCGGAGCCAGGAAACGGATGACGTTGCCGTAGACGCCGCAGGTCAGCAGGATCAGCCCCTTGTCGAGCGCCTTCAGCCGGATCGCATTGGCGATCTCGGCCGACGGCAGGCCCTTCTTGACGTCGTTGAACTCGACCGCGTTCATGAAGCCGAGACCCCTGATGTCGACAATCTCGGGCACGTCGTCGCGGATCGACTGCAGCCGCTGCTTCAGCCGGGCGCCCAGCGTATTGGCGCGGTCGCACAGCTTTTCGTCCTCGATGACGTCAAGCACGGCGTGTGCTGCGGCGACACCGATCGGGCTGCCGCCATAGGTGCCGCCGAGCCCGCCAGGACCGGGCGCATCCATGATGTCGGCGCGGCCGGTGACCGCCGCCAGCGGGAAGCCGCCGGCCAGGCTTTTCGCCATGGTGGTAATGTCGGCCGCGACCTCATGATGATCCATGGCGAACATCTTGCCGGTGCGGGCAAAGCCGGTCTGCACCTCATCGGCGATCAGCAGCATGCCGTGCTGGTCGCAGAGCTTGCGCAGCGCCGTCAGGAATTCGCGCGGCGCGTCGTAGAAGCCGCCCTCGCCCTGGACCGGCTCGATGATGATGGCGGCAACGCGAGCCGGATCGACATCGGCCTTGAACAGTTTGTCGAGTGCGGCCAGCGAATCGGCTGTAGACACGCCGTGCAGCGGCACCGGAAACGGCGCGTGGTAGACGTCGCCCGGCATGGCGCCGAAGCCGACCTTGTAGGGCACGACCTTGCCGGTCAGCGCCATGCCCATGAAGGTGCGGCCGTGGAAGCCGCCGGCAAAGGCGATGACGGCTTGGCGGCCAGTGGCGTTGCGGGCGATCTTGATGGCGTTCTCGACGGCTTCAGCGCCCGTGGTGACGAAGATGGTCTTCTTCTCGAACTTGCCGGGCAGCATGCCGTTCAGCCGTTCGGCCAGCCGCACATAGCTCTCATAGGGCACGACCTGGTGGCAGGTATGGGTGAAGCGGTCGAGCTGTACCTTGACCGCCTCGATCACCCTGGGATGGCGGTGGCCGGTGTTGACGACGGCGATGCCCGAGGAGAAATCGATGTATCGGCGGCCTTCTACATCCCAGATCTCCGAATTCTCGGCGCGGTCGGCATAGATCTGCGTCGTCATGCCGACGCCGCGCGAGATCGACTGGTTCTTGCGCTCAGAAATGGCTGCGTTCTTCATTTCGTCCCTCATCGGGCCGACGCCCGTTCTCGTTAGATGAATGCCAAGGCCTCTTCTGACCTTATTTCACGTTTTCCTCAAGTTGGCACCGCCGCCGGGCGATTGGGCCTGTCGTCGATGCGGGCCACTTCGACAGACCGGTCTTAACCAGCCGACCGATACACGTACGGGGCAGTCCGTGACAGCTCACCCGTCACCGGGAACGGCGAAGCGATCCCGCTCGCCGCGGTGGCGAACTTCCGCTACGACCTCGAACAGCCGACGGTGTGGCGGCGCAACCGCATCCCGATGATCACCGTTCGCGCAGGCCTCGTTGGCGACGTGCTGCCGGCCACCGTCGTCAACGAATTGAAGCCGTCGGTCGACGCCTTCATCGCCAAACTGCCGCCCGGCTATTCCGTTGCAACCGCCGGCTCGGTCGAGGAAAGCGCCAAAAGCCAGGGACCGATCGCAGCGGTGGTGCCGCTGATGCTGTTCGTGATGGCGACCATCCTGATGATCCAGTTGCAAAGTTTTCAGCGCCTGTTCCTGGTCGTGGCGGTGGCGCCGCTCGGCCTGATCGGCGTGGTCGCGGCCCTGGTGCCGAGCGGCGCACCGCTCGGCTTCGTCGCCATTCTGGGCGTCCTGGCGCTGATCGGCATCCTGATCCGCAACTCAGGTGATCCTGATCGTGCAGATCGAGGATCTGGTGGCCGAGGGCCAAGACCGCTGGGAAGCCGTGATCGAAGCGACCGAGCACCGCATGCGGCCGATCGCGCTGACGGCCGCGGCCGCCAGCCTAGCGCTGATCCCGATCGCGCGCGAAGTGTTCTGGGGCCCGATGGCCTACGCCATGATGGGCGGCATCATCGCCGGCACGGCGATCACGCTGCTGTTCCTGCCGGCGCTTTATGTGACGTGGTTCAGGATCAAGGAGCCTAAGCAGGGGGACGAACCATCTGTTCCGGAGAACGGCGAACTGGCGCAAAGCTCGACTTAGCCCTGCTGCATCACTCGTTGTCGTTGGAGGGTACAGGGAGTGATTTAGCGCGCTGCCAGGGGGACAATTTTGAATCGCGCCAAGCATGCCAGCCTTTTGGCAAATCGGCCAATTCCAGGATGCTCTCATCCCGCTGAACCACATTCTGGAGGCTGACGAGCATTATCTCGGGTTCATCTCGATTTTTCTTGTCGCTGCTATGAAATTGCCAACTGCCACCCTCATCGTTGTGGTTATCGTCGTCATCAGCTTCGTGCACAACGTATGCGATCCAGTCACCACGTTTAAATATGCTTGTGTCCGACAACACCGCGACGTTGGGTGGGTCTTCGAACTTCCATTCCGCCATAGGAAACCCCAGATTCAAGCGGTCCGCACAAACCCCTCGCTCGCCCTCAACAGATTGCGCGTATAATCCTTCTCCACCCGATGCCCGATCAGCTGGCCCGCGGTGAGATTTTCCACCGCTTCGCCATTCTGCATCACCATCAGGCGCTCGCACATATGGGTGATGATGGCGAGGTCGTGGCTGACCATCAGGAAGGTCAGCTTGCGCCGCCGGCGAATTTCTTCGAGCAGGTTGAGCACTTCGGCCTGCACCGAAGCGTCGAGCGCCGATGTCGGTTCGTCGAGCAGCAGTATCGACGGTTCGAGGATGAGCGCCCGCGCGATCGCCACGCGCTGACGCTGACCTCCGGAGAGCTGGTGCGCGTAGCGGAAACGGAAACCGTTGCCTAATCCGACCTCGTCAAGGGCGCGCTGGATGCGTTGCTCGCCATCGGCAAAGCCGTGAATGGCGAGCGGTTCCTGTAGCAGGCGGTCTACGGTCTGGCGCGGGTGCAGCGAACCATACGGGTCCTGGAAGACCATCTGCACTTCGCGATAAAAAGCCTTGTCGCGGCGCGCTCCCAGCGTCTTGCCGTTGACCGTGATAGTGCCGGATTTGGCCGGCACCAGGCCGGCAATGGCTTTGAGCAGCGTCGACTTGCCGGAACCGCTCTCGCCGACCAGGCCGAAGGATTCGCCGGACTTCACCTCGAGGTTCGCCCCTTTCAGCGCGCGAAAACGGTCGAACACCACCTCCAGCCCTTCAATCGAAATGGCTGGCGTCATGCCGCCCACTCCGGCTTGCGGTCGAGCACCGGCAGCGGGTGGCGTTCGTAACCGATCCTGGGCATGCAGTTGAGCAGGCCGCGCGTGTA
The DNA here is from genome assembly GCF_040318615.1 of Mesorhizobium sp. M1078. Classification (NCBI taxonomy): domain Bacteria; kingdom Pseudomonadati; phylum Pseudomonadota; class Alphaproteobacteria; order Hyphomicrobiales; family Phyllobacteriaceae; genus Mesorhizobium; species Mesorhizobium sp. M1078. The sequence goes on along the minus strand of NZ_JAMYMP010000011.1, from coordinate 24,526 downwards.
GGGATGCTGGGCGTCGCGCAGCTCCGACGCCTTGAGCTGCTCGACCACCTTGCCGGCATACATGACGATGACGCGGTCGCAGAAGGAGGCGACCAGCCGCAGATCGTGCGAGATGAAGATCAGGCCCATGCCGCGCTCACTGACCAAGCGGTCGAGGATGCCGAGCACATCGAGCTGCACGGTGACGTCGAGCGCCGAGGTCGGCTCGTCGGCGATCATCAGTTCCGGTCCGGCGATCAGCATCATTGCGATCATGGCGCGCTGGCCCATCCCGCCGGACACCTCGTGCGGATGCAGGTCGAAGACACGCGAGGGATCGCGGATCTGCACAGCTTCCAGCATGGCCAGCGCCCGCTCGCGCGCTTCGGCCTTGGAGACCTTTTCATGCGTGCGCAGCGTCTCGACGATCTGGCGGCCGATGCTCATCACGGGGTCGAGCGAATATTTCGGATCCTGCAGGATCATGGCGATGCGTTTGCCGCGCAGCGCCCGGCGCTGACGGGCCGGTATGGCCAGAAGGTCGATGCCGTCGAGGGCGAGCTTCTTGGCCGACACTAGCGCCTGCGGCGGCGTCAGGCCCATGATGGCGCGGCCGGTCTGCGACTTGCCGGAGCCGCTTTCGCCGACAATGCCCAGCCGCTCTCGGCCAAGCGAAAAAGTGACGCCGCGCACCGCCTGGATGAGGCCGGTCCGAGTCGGGAAGGTGACGCGCAGGTCGTCGACATCGAGAAGTGCACCGCTCATTGGTCACCACTCATTGGTCGCCACTCCGGGGATCGAGCGCATCGCGCAGGCCGTCGCCAAGCAGGTTGAAGCCGAGGCTGACGATGAGGATGGCGAAGCCCGGCGCGCCGGCCACCCACCATTGGTCGAGCACGAAGCGGCGGCCGGACGCGATCATCGTGCCCCATTCCGGCAGCGGCGGCTGGGCGCCCAGGCCGAGGAATCCGAGGCCGGCGGCGGTGAGGATGATGCCGGCCATATCGAGCGTCACCCGGATGATGAGCGAAGAGATGCAGAGCGGCATGATGTGGCGCAGCACGATGCGGAACGGAGAGGCGCCCATCAATTGCACCGCCTTGATGTAATCCGAATTGCGCACGGTCATCGTCTCGGCCCGCGCAATTCGGGCGTAAGGCGGCCACGAGGTGATGGCGATGGCCAGCACCGCGTTTTCGATCCCGGGGCCAAGGGCGGCGACAAAGGCCAGTGCCAGGATCAGCTTGGGGAAGGCGAGGAAGATATCGGTAATGCGCATCAGAATGGCATCGGTCCAGCCGCCGGCATAGCCGGCGACGGTGCCGACCAAAAGGCCGATGGGGGCCGCTATGACAGCGACGAGAATGACGACATAGAGGGTCCAGCGCGAGCCGAAAAGAATGCGCGAATAGATATCGCGGCCGAGATCGTCGGTGCCGAACCAATGCGCCGCACTCGGCGCCAAAAGCCGGGCATTCTTGAGATCGCCGATAGTCGGCGAATAGGGCGCCAGCACATCGGCAAAGGCGGCGACCAGCAGCAGCGCGATGATGATGAGCAGGCCGAGAAACGCCAGCCGGTTGGCGGAAAAGCGCCGCCAAGCGACGTAGGCGCGGCCGAGCCGTGCCTGCATGCGCGAGGCCGGCCGATCGCTGAGCAGCCAATCGCGGCGCGTTTGGATTGCTTCGGCGCTCATCCTGTCTTCGTCCTCGGATCGAGCACCTTGTAGAGAACGTCGGACAGGAGATTGATGCCGATGAACACCGAACCGATGACGATGGTGCCGCCGAGCACGGCGTTCATGTCGGCGTTCTGCAGCGAATTGGTGATGTAGAGGCCGATGCCGGGCCAGGAGAACACCGTCTCGGTCAGCACCGAACCTTCGAGCAGCCCGGCATAGGACAGCGCGATCACCGTGACCATCGGCACCGCGGCGTTGCGCAGCGCATGGCCCCAGATGATTCGCGTTTCAGACAGGCCCTTGGCGCGCGCGGCGACGATGTATTCCTGCGACAGCTCATTCAGCATGAAGGAGCGCGTCATTCGGCTGATATAGGCGAGCGAGAAATAGCCCAGCAGCCCTGCCGGCAGGATGATGTGGCGGTAAGCGTCGTAGAAGACATCCCACTGGCCCTGCAGCGCGGCGTCGAGCAGGTAGAAGCCGGTGATCGGTGTGAATGTGTACTCGTAGACGATGTCGAGGCGGCCGGGAAAAGCCACCCATTGGAGCTTGGCGTAGAATAGGACAAGCCCCAAAAGCCCGATCCAGAAGATAGGCACGGAATAGCCAATCAGGCCGACAATGCGAACGATCTGGTCGATGAGACTGCCGCGTTTTACCGCTGCCAGCACGCCGAGTGGCACGCCGATCAACGAGCCTATCAGAGTGCCCAAAGTCGCCAGTTCGATCGTTGCCGGAAAGGCACGGCGGATGTCGGTCATCACAGGATTGGTGGTCAGCACAGAGGTGCCGAAATCACCGTTCAGCGCATGCTTGAGATAGATATAGAATTGCTCGATCAACGGAAGATCGAGCCCCATCTCGCGGCGGGTGCGCTCGACGACATTGGCCGGTGCGCGGTCGCCGAGCACCGCCAGCACCGGATCGATCGGGATGACGCGGCCGATGAAAAAGGTCACCGCGAGCAGGCCGAGATAGGTGGTGACGGCGATGACCAGGAAGCGGCCGATCGCCAACAAGATAGCGACGGCGCGGGCGCTTTTCTGCCCCGCCGTCGCCTGGTTTTCAATCGCGCTCATCAGGGCGCGTCCGCCGGCGCTATTCCTTGGAGACCGGGCCGACGAAGTTGGTGTCGAAGCTCGGACCGAGCGCAAAGCCTTTCAGGTTTTTGCGCAGGCCTGCCACTTCCAATTGCTGGTGGATGATGACGAAGGGGCTGGTGTCGAGGATCGTCTTTTCAAGGCTCTTGTACATATCGGCGCGCTTGCCGGCATCCTTCTCCAGCAAGGCTGCTTCGGTCTGCTTTGTCAGGTCCGGGATGTCCCAGGCATTGCGCCAGGCCAGCGTCTTGGTCTTGCCTTCATCCGAATTGTCCGGGTTTGAGGCAAAGGTCTGGGCGTTGGAGTTCGGATCGAAATAGTCCTGGCCCCACTGGCCGATATAGATGTCATGATTGCGGGCGCGGTATTTGGTCAGCGTCTGCTTGCCGTCGCCCGGGACAATTTCCAGCTTGATGCCGGCCTGGCCAAGCGTCTGCTGGATCGATTCCGCCATGCCCGTTGTCGGCTGTCCCGTGCGTACGTCCATGGTTACGCTGAAGCCGTCGGCCAGGCCGGCCTTGGTCAGCAGTTCCTTGGCCTTGGCGACGTCGAACTTGAACGGATTTTCGTCCAGTTCGCCCAGCACGCCCTTGGGCAGGAAGGTCTGGTGAATCTCGCCAATGCCCTTGAGGATGGTCGTGCTCAGCGCATCGTAGTCGACCAGATATTTGAACGCCTGGCGAACCTCGGGCTTGGCGAGGTTCGGATTCTTCTGGTTGAGACTGATGTAAAAGACCGTGCCCTTCGGCGCGCTGGTCGTGGTGAGATCGGCATTCTTGGCGATGGCGTCGAGATCGTTCGGCTCGAGGTTGCGGGCAACGTCGATGTCGCCTGCTTCGAGCGCCAGGCGCTGTGCGGAGCTTTCCTTCATGTTGCGGTAGATGACGCGGGCGAGCTTGGCCTTCTCGCCATTGTAATTGTCGTTGCGCTCGAGCACGACGACCTCATTGGCCCGCCATTCGCGCAGCTTGTAGGCGCCGGAGCCGGCATAACCGGTCTTCAGGAAGGCGTTGCCGAAATCGTTGTCCCATTTGTAGTCGGCACTCGGTGTCACCGCGGCGACATGTTCCTTCACCAGCTTTGCGTCGACGACCGAAGCGACCGTTGCCGACAGGCAGTTTAACACGAAGCTCGGCGCATAGGCCTTGTCGACGGTGAACTGGAAGGTGGTATCGTCGACGGCCTTGGCCTTGTCGGCAACATTGTCGCCGCTGATGCCGAACTGGTTGATGATGAATGCCGGCGGCTTGTCCAGCTTGATGGCGCGCTCGAAGGAATAGGCGACATCGGCGGCCGTCAGTGGATTGCCCGAAGCGAACTTTAGGCCGGGCTTGAGCTTGAACGTATAGACCAGGCCGTCGTCGGAGACGGTCCAGCTATCGGCAAGGTCGCCCTTGACCTTGGAGGTGTCGCTGAGATCGAGGCGGACCAGCAGATCATAGGTGTTGCCGGTGACCTCTGCGGTCGACAGTTCGAAGGCCTCGCCCGGATCCATGGATATGATGTCGTCGATGGCAAAACCTTCGACCAGCGTGTCGGCGGGCGTCACGGCGAAGGCGGGCGCAACGCCAATGAGCAGAGCGGACATGGCTGCACCTGCGAGCCAGACGCGCGAACGTAGAGCAAACTTTTCCATCATCATGATGATTGTTCCCTGTTTTGTTGATTGTTGACCCCGAGTTCCCGGCTCAGGGCTGCAGTAATCTTTTTCGCGGCCGGAGGACGACCGTTAGACACATACCGTGTTGATTTTTTTCCAGTTGGTCAACACCTATCCGGCAGCCCTCCAACCGGCAACGGGCATTTTGCGAGCCGGCATACTGGACCGGAATATGCTGTGCGCGTCGAAGCATGGGCGAGCCAATTGCAGCCGCCGATGGGGAAAAATCTGCTCTTTTCGGTGCTACTTGACGGCAGCAACCAGATCGGCGTCGGGGAAGCAGGTGGCGGGGCGGCCGTTCTTTTCCTGCCAGGAGCCGATCGAGCGGCGGGTCTTGAAGCCGGGCAGGCCGTCGGCGCTGCCGACATCGTAGCCCTTGGCCTCCAGCGCCCGTTGCAGCGCGGCGATGTCGGAACGATGCAGGCCGCCGACCGCACCCCAGCTGCCGACGAAATCAGCATCGCCATGGGCGATGCGGTCAGCGCCATGGCCGATGAACAGGGCGTAGAGGTCGCTGGTGTTGTATTGCTTCAGCACGTAGAAATTCGTCGTGGCGATGAAGGCCGGACCGCTGCGTCCGGCCGGCATCAAAAGGAACCCTTCCGCCTTCAGTTCGTTGGCCGGAAAGGCTTTGCCGCCGACGCGGCTGATTCCCATCGCCACCCAGGCTGAGATCTTCTTGCCTTGGTCGGGACCTTCGAGCGAGCAGGAAACGCTTTCCGGAACCGTCACCTCGAAACCCCAGCCACGCCCCTTCACCCAGCCATAGTGGACGAGATAGTTGGCGATCGAGGCCAGCACGTCCGGCGTCGAATTCCAGATGTCCGGGTGCCCATCACCGTCGTAGTCGACGGCGTGCTTCAGGAACGAGGTCGGCATGAATTGCGGCTGGCCGAGCGCGCCGGCCCAGGACGATTTCATGGCGCCGACCGGCGCCAACCCATGCTCGACGATCTCGAGCGCCGCCAGTACCTCGGTGCGGAAGAAGTCCTTCTTGGTCGACATGAACGCCTTGGTGCCGAGAACCTCGAAGGCGTCGTAGGGCATTTTCGCCGCGCCGAAGCCGGTCTCGCGGCCCCAGATCGCCAACAGTATCTCGCCCGGGACACCGTAGCGCTTTTCGATCGCAGCCAGCGTCTTGGCGTTGGCCGCCTCGCGCGTGCGCCCACCTGACGTGACGGCGCGCACCGTCTTTTCGGCGAAATAGGCGCCGGGCGAACCGAACTCGGCCTGATGCTGTTTTTGCGGGGTTTTGGGTTTCTCGCCGGGCAGGACGAGGTCGGGCAATTTGAGGTTCGGCTTCACGCCGTTGAAAGCGGCGTCGAAGGTGGATTTGGAGATGCCTTTGGTCTGGGCTTCCGGCCAGAGATCGGTTTGCAGCCAGGCGCGGAACTGGTCGTCGATTTTGGCGGCGGAGGCGGGGGAGATGAGGAGGAGGGCGAGCAGAGCCGCAAGGAATGAAAATAGCAGCAGCCTTGGAGGCTTGCGTTCCCTCACACCCCCCTCTGTCCTGCCGGACATCTCCCCCTCGCGGGGGGAGATCAGCAGCTTCTCGGACGGCATTCTTCTTTCAACGCAGGTGGTAGGCGAAAACCGAAGCGACAGCCAATCTCCCCCCTTGAGGGGGAGATGTCCGGCAGGACAGAGGGGGGTGTTTGGCGCAAACCTCGAAGAATGCGAAGCTTTCATGTCGCACATCCTGCCCGCCAATTGCGTCAAAACGCCGTCCGCGAGCGCAAGGCCGCCGCCAGCGTCCCCTCATCCAGATAGTCGAGTTCGCCGCCGACCGGCACGCCATGTGCAAGCCTGGTGACCTTGATCTTGAAACCCGAGAGCTGGTCGGTGAGATAATGCGCCGTCGTCTGGCCCTCGACCGTGGCGTTGACGGCGAGGATCACCTCCTTCACCTCGCCGCCGGCGACGCGGTCGACCAGCGAGCGGACATTGAGCTGGTCGGGGCCGATGCCGTCGAGCGGCGACAGCGTGCCGCCGAGCACATGGTAGCGCACATTCATGGCCGCCGCCCGCTCCAGCGCCCAGAGGTCGGAGACATCCTCGACGACGATCAGCGTCGAGGCATCGCGGCGCGGATCGGTGCAGATCATGCAAGGGTCGGAGGTATCGACGTTGCCGCAGGTCGTGCAGATGCGCACCTTGGCGGCGGCTTCAGCCATGGCGGCGGCGAGCGGCGACAAAAGCTGCTCCTTCTTCTTGATGAGGTGCAGTGCCGCACGCCTGGCCGAACGAGGCCCTAGCCCCGGCACCTTGGCCAGGAGTTGGATCAGGCGTTCGATCTCGGGACCGGCGATTCGCTTCGACATCGCACTGATCTAGGATTTTTCCGCGCGCTTTGAAACATGCGCATACGCACCGAGCCCGCCATGCTGCCATGGCGGGCTCGGAAACTGTTTTAGGCGTCAGTAAGCTGACGCTGGCCGGGTCTGGTCGATAATCATCGCGCCGATAGCGTCGGTATTCTCAGGCGTTGACTGGAAGCCCATCGACGCTTCCTGCGTTGCCGATGGAACCGAGGTGATGTAGCGGGCGTTCAGCGTGCCGCCGAAACGCGAGGCATCGGGCTCGGCCATCGGCTCCTGCATCGCCACCTCCGTCTGCTTGGCGGCGACGCGGGCGCTCTTGGCGGGCGCCGCGGAAGCCGTCACATAGGTCTGCTCGGCCGGGGCACGTGTCGCCTTGGCTGCGCGAACCGCCGCGGCCTGCTTGGCCGGATCTGGACGGACAATGGTCTTCACCACCGGCTCGGCGTAGGCAACCTGCAACGGCGCTTCAGGCACAGGCGCGCGCGGCTGCGCCGAGGCAACCATGGTCGTGGATTCATCCGGCAGCGGCTGCCAGTTGCGACCGCGCTTCTCGTAGAAGGCGTTGCCGCCGGCAACCATGGTGTAATGCATGTTCTTGTAGGGGAACCTCAGGCCGGCGGTGTGGAAGTACATCGTGTTCTTCAGCTTGGCCTTGCGCTCGCCCTTGAGCACCGCATCGGCGGCCTCCTCGACATCGGGCATCGCTTTCGAATTCATCGCCCGCGTCATCACGCCGGGCGCGAACTGGCCCGGTTCGCCAACCACTTGGCAAATGGTGCTGCCATGATTGCCGGAGCGCAGCCGGTTCATCACCACCGTGCCGACGGCGATCATGCCGTCACGGCTCGAGCGGTTGGACTCGAAGAACATCGCCCGCTCCAGGCATTCCTTCTCCTTCGGCGTGTTGCGGTAGGCGCGCGTCGAAAGGAAACTGGGCGTGATGGCGTCGGTCAGGCTGGCGACCGACAGGCCGTGCGAAGACGTGGTCTGGCTGCAACCGGCCAGGAACATAGGGGAGAAGATGATGCCGAGCAGAAGCGGCGTCTTCCATCGCGTCGCGATCAACAAAAATGCCTCATTGTCCAGATGCCAGCCCGCCCCGAGATGTGGCAAGAATGAGACTCTTAAAGGCAAAAAGATGGCTAAAGGATTAGCTTTCGTGCAGCATAGGTAAAACTTTATAAATGCCCGGATATGTCCGCGTGAGCAAAGCCGGAGAAAGTCTTAACAACAGCCTCCGCAGCCGATTTCCCTTCATAATCAATTAACTGGTTGGAGACGGCTCAGAACGGCAATTTCATTCCGGGCGGGATCGGCAAGCCTGCCGTCAGCGCCTTGGTCTTCTCCTGCATAATCTGCTCGACCTTATTTTTGGCGTCATTGTGAGCGGCCAGCAGCAGGTCTTCGAGAATCTCGACCTCGTCCTCCTTGAACAGCGACGGATCGATCTTCAGCGACTTCATTTCGAACTTGCCGGTCAGCGTGACATTGACCAGCCCGCCGCCCGCCTGCCCGCTTGCTTCAATCGTCGCGATCTCGTCCTGCATGGCCTGGAACTTGGCCTGCATTTCCTTCGCCTTGCCCATCAGGCCGAGAAGATCTTTCATGGTCGGGTCCTTTGCGGATTCGTGGCTATGGTCAGGTTTCGTCGTCGTCGGACGGCGGCTCGACCGGCGCTTCGGCCTTGTCGGTGTCGACTTCCGGCGCGTCGGGAATGCGCACGTCGATGATCTTGGCGCCGGGAAAGCGCGCCAGGATGGCGGCCACAGCCGGATCGCTTTTCGCGTCGGAGAAAGCAGTCTCGCGCCTGGTCGATTCCATCTCGGCCAGCGTTTGGCCGCCCTCTTCCTTCGACAATGACACCAGCCAGTTGCGGCCGGTCCAGGCCCGCAGCTTCGTCGTCAAGTCGTTCAGCAGCATCTTGGGCGCATCGGCGGTCAGGCCGACGTCGATACGGCCGGGCTCGATGCGCACCAGGCGAATACAGCTCTTGACCAGCACCTTGAAGGCGATGTCACGCTGCGCGTCGGCAAGAGCGACAATATCGGCCAGCGATTTCAGCGGCGGCGATTGCGGCTCCACGACCGGCTGCGGAGGCGCGACAAAGGCGACCGGGGGCGCGTCGACCAGCCGCATGATTTGCGCACCGGCTGGCCCGGACGGCACCCGGGTCTGCGCTACGGCGCTGGCGCCGCCGCCATTGCCGGCATTTACCGGCGCACCATTCGGGCGTGACGCACCACCGGACGCCGGAGCGCCGCTCTCCAGAGATTTCAGCGCCTCGTCCAGCGTCGGCAGGTCGGCGGCATGCGCCAGCCGGATCAGCACCATCTCGCCGGCGCTGACCGGTCGGTTGGACGACTGCACCTCGGGAATGCCTTTCAAGAGCATCTGCCAGGTTCGCGACAGAACCTTGACCGACAGCGTGCTGGCGAAGTCGGCGCCGCGGCGGCGCTCATCCTCGGACAGGGAAGCGTCGTCGGCAGCCGTCGGCACGAAGCGCAGCCGGGTGACGAGGTGGTTGAATTCGGCCAGATCGGTCAGCACGGCAGCCGGATCGGCGCCGGTGTCGTACTGGTTGCGGAATTCGGCAAGGGCGGCCGCCACATCGCCTTTCATGACATGTTCGAACAGGTCGACGATGCGGGCGCGGTCGGCGAGACCCAGCATGGCGCGCACCGCTTCGGCGCTGACGGCGCCGCCGCCATGGGCGATTGCCTGGTCGAGGATGGAGAGCGAATCGCGGGCCGAGCCTTCGGCGGCGCGCGCGATCATCGCCAGCGCGTCCTCGTCGACCGATATGCCTTCCTTGCCGGCAATCGAGGCGAGATGCGCGACCAGCGCGCCGGCATCGATGCGTCTCAGGTCGAAACGCTGGCAGCGCGACAGCACGGTGATCGGCACTTTGCGGATTTCGGTGGTGGCAAAGATGAATTTGACGTGCGGCGGCGGCTCTTCCAGCGTCTTCAACAGGCCGTTGAAGGCCTGGGTGGAGAGCATGTGCACTTCGTCGATGATGTAGACTTTGTAGCGCGCCGACACCGGGGCATAGCGCACGCGCTCGATAATGTCCCTGATGTCGTCGATGCCGGTATGCGACGCGGCGTCCATCTCGATGACGTCGACATGGCGGCCTTCCATGATCGCCTGGCAGTGCTCGCCCAGGAGGGCGAGGTCGACCGAGGGATGGTCGACCGTCGGCGTCTTGTAGTTGAGCGCCCGCGCCAGGATGCGCGCCGTCGTGGTCTTACCGACGCCGCGCACGCCGGTCAGCATCCAGGCCTGAGCGATGCGGCCTGTGGAGAAAGCGTTGGTCAAAGTGCGGACCATCGGCTCCTGGCCGATCAGTTCGGAGAAATTCGACGGACGATATTTGCGCGCCAGCACGCGATAGGCGACGGCCTTTTGCTTCTCCAGGGTTTCGGGGTCCGAATTTCCGGCTTCGCTCATTCGCCCGTAAAGCTCCAAAAGGCCGCGTCTCAGCGTAGCCGATTCCTGCTAATAGTCTCGCCCGCGCTGCAATGCGTCGTCAATGTCGCGAGAGGGGCCGATGAGGTGGGAGGCTGGAACAATGACCCGTTCCGGGCTCGTTAGGGCTGCTTCCTTCCGGACCTGACCCGGTTGGCGAGTGGATCGTCCACCACCAACCTCCCGCGTTCCATATCGGCAATTCAGCGATCAAATGCAAGGGTGCATTGAGAATCGGATGCCCTTGAACTCCGCCGCTCAATGAATCGCTTGCAGCCCCCGTGCAGCCGCTCTAGCGTCATGAGTTTGGGAATAATGCGAGAAGCGCAAGGGAAACGCCAATGCTACCGGGCCTCAAGGCCGGATTCACGCTCGACTCGAGGTTGGAGGCGGATAGCGAGCAGCTGATGTGGCTCGGCCTGTGCGAGCTCAGGGTGATGAACGATAGCCGCTGGCCATGGCTTATCCTGGTGCCGCAGCGGCCGGGGGCCGAAGAAATCCACGACATGACGCCGCTCGACCAGGCGATGTTGACCTTCGAGACCAACATGGTGGCGCAGGCGCTGAAAAGAACCACGGGCTGCACCAAGATCAACACCGGCGCGCTCGGCAACATCGTTCGGCAATTGCATGTCCACGTCATCGCCCGCTCGGAAGGCGATCCGGGCTGGCCGGGGCCGGTGTGGGGGCACGGCATGCGCGAGCCCTATGAGCGTTCAGGCATCCGCCAGTTTGCGCAACAGATCAAGGCGGCGCTATAAGCCGCCTGTGTCCATTCCTAGACGTTCGAGCTTCCATGACCTTTCGCCTTTTTGACGCGCCCTTGCGCGAACCGAGCCAGTTCGTCGGCTTCGCCGGAAACACGATTGATCGGCAATCCGAGAACCGCGCCGACGATTCCGTCGAAAGGGCGTTGGCCGATCCCTCGGCACGTCTTCTGCCGATGCATGGCGGACGGCTGTATCTGAAATTGCACGATGGCAGCTTCGACCCTTGGTTCGATCTGGCTGAGAGCCAGAAGCTGCAGCCATCACTCGCACAAGGCGTGCTGCTTGGCTTTGCCGAGAGCGGCCCGGTACTTGCCGTGCCGGTCGGCCTCGATCCCGAACAGCTACCGGAGACCATGAAGGCGATCGATTATCGCTCGGTCTATATTCAGGGGCTGATCGACGAGGCGGCAGCGGGCGCGCTGGCGCAAGGCGCCGCCCTGCTTGCCTGGCATGCCACCCATCGCTTCTGCAGCAAATGCGGCCATGAATCGCAAATGCGGGCCGGCGGCTACAAGCGCCATTGCCCAAATTGCGGCACCGAGCACTTTCCACGCACCGATCCGGTGGCGATTATGCTGACGGCGACGCGGGAAAAATGCCTGCTCGGCCGCGGCCGGCATTTCGGGCCCGGCATGTACTCGGCGCTTGCCGGCTTCATCGAGCCGGGCGAGACGATCGAGGCGGCGGTGCGCCGCGAAACGCTGGAGGAAGCCGGCATCCGGCTCGGCCGCGTCGTCTACCATGCCAGCCAACCCTGGCCGTTCCCCTATTCGCTGATGATTGGCTGTTTCGGCGAACCGCTCAATGACGACATCCAGGCCGATCTCAACGAGTTGGAAGATTGCCGCTGGTTTTTTCGCGACGAGGTGCGTTCCATGCTGGAGAGGACGCACAAGGACAATCTGGTCACGCCGCCGAAAGGCGCGATCGCGCATCATCTGATCCGCGCCTGGGTCGACAGCGAATAAGACTTGTTATTTTACGCAATTCCGGACGGAAAACCGCTTCACACTTTTCCTGGAATTGCTTAACGGGAGCAAAAAATGATCCGTCACACCGTGGTTTTCACCCTGAAGCACCCGCAGTACTCGCTGGAGGAAAAGCGGTTCCTCTCCGATGCCAAGCGCATCCTCAGCGCAATCAAGGGCGTCACCCATTTCGAGCCGCTGCGGCAAGTCAGCCCGAAGAACGACTATCACTTCGGCTTCTCGATGGAGTTCGTCGATCAGGCCGCCTACACCAGATATAACGAGCATCCCGACCACGTTGCCTTCGTGCGCGACCGCTGGATTCCGGAAGTCGAAACCTTCATGGAAATCGACTATGTGCCGCTGACCCTGCTGGTTTAGGGGAACCTTTAGTCGGCGACCTTCCACTGCTCGCGCGACTCGCTGGCGGGATAGACACCCAGGATGCGCACTTCGCGCGAGAAGAAGCGCAGTTCATCCAGCGCCAGCTTGACCAGCGGATCGTCGGGATGGCCCTCGATATCGGCGTAGAACAGCGTCGCGGTGAAGGCGCCCAACTGATAGCTCTCCAGCTTCGTCATGTTGACGCCGTTCGTGGCGAAACCGCCCATCGCCTTGTAGAGCGCGGCCGGCACGTTGCGGACACGGAACATGAAGGTCGTCATCATCTTGGTGTCGGCCGAGGGCCGTTCGGCCAATCGCTTGTCCTTGGTCAGGACGACGAAGCGGGTGACATTCGAGTCCGTGTCCTCGACATTCTTCTCGATGATGTCGAGGCCGTAGAGTTCTGCGGCGAGCGCAGGCGCCAGCGAGGCCATGCTGCGGTCCTTGAGCTCCGAGACCAGCTTCGCCGAACCCGCCGTGTCGCCGGCGATCACCGGTTTCCAACCGTTCTTGCGGATGTATTTGCGGCACTGTCCCAGCGCATGGATATGGCTGTGCACGGTCTTGATCTCTTCGCGTTTGACGCCGGGCAGCACCATCAGCTGGAAATGGATCGGCAGGAAATATTCGCCGACGATGTGGAGTTTCGATTCCGGCAAGAGATGATGGATGTCGGCGACGCGGCCGGCGATGGTGTTTTCGATCGGGATCATGGCGAGGTCGGCCTTGTTGGTCTCGACCGCGTTGAAGGCATCCTCGAAGGTGGGGCACGGCAACGGCTCCATCGAAGGGAACATGTTGCGGCTGGCGGTGTCGGAATTGGCGCCCGGTTCGCCCTGGAAGGCTATTCTGTTGGTCTTGTCAGGCATGCCGATATCTCAGGTTGAAGGTCTCAGGAAAGAATTTGTCGGGCGCGTTCGAGGTCTTCCGGCGTGTCGACGCCGAGCGGCAGCGATTGCACGATCTCGGCATCGATGCGCATACCGGCCTCCACCGCCCGCAACTGCTCCAGCCGCTCGCGCCGTTCGAGCGGCGACGGTTTTAGCGCGACGAAGCGTTCGAGGGCTGAGCGCCGATAGGCGTAAAGGCCGACATGGTGATAGAGCGGCCCCTCGCCCCAGGGCGCGGTGGCGCGGGTGAAATAGAGCGCCTTCAGCCGCGTCGCCGACAACGGCGAACCGACGATCTTGACGACGTTGGGGTTGGCCTTTTCCTCGTCGCGGACGATCTCGACGCCGAGCGTGGCGATGTCGACCGCAGCCTCCTCGAACGGTTTCAGCGCCGCACCGATGATCTTGGGATCGATGGTCGGCAGGTCGCCCTGCACATTGACGATGGTTTCGACCTTGCGATCGGGGTCGAGCGCGGTCAGCGCCTCGAAGATACGGTCGGAACCGGATTCGTGGTCGGTGCGCGTCATCACCGCCTCGAAACCGTGCGCGCGCACCGCTTCGGCCACGCTGCGCGTGTCGGTTGCCACCACCACCCGGCCAAGCCCAGCCTCAGCGGCGCGGCGGGCGACATGGACGATCATCGGCGCGCCGGCTATGTCGGCCAGCGGCTTGCCCGGCAGGCGCGTCGAGGCCATGCGGGCCGGGATCAGGATGAGCGTGGACATCAAGGTTGCAAGGCGTTCGAAAGAGGATGGGGAAAGTGGCAAAAGGTCTCACTGGAAGCGCCCTTATAGGTGTTGCAACGCCCAAGCAAAAGACCTAGTTTCCGCCCGATTTGACCGGCTCGACGGGGTGGGTCACGATACCGACGGACGGAGTGGACGGAGAGGTCCGCCGGAAAAGGGAGCCCTGGGGCGTATGGATTCCAACGAAGTCAACAAACTGCTCGCCGGGTTGCTTGGAACCTGTTTCGTCGTCTTCTCGGTCGGTTTGGTGTCCGACGCCCTGTTTGCCTCGCCGGCGCCGGAAAAGCCCGGCTTCGCCATCGAGGCGACGGAGCCTGCCGAAGGCGGGGCCGCCGGACCCGCGGCAGAGGCCAAGCCGATCTCCGACCTTTTAGCCACCGCCAATGTCGAGCAAGGTGCGGCCGTCTTCAAGAAATGCCAGGCCTGCCATTCCGGCGAAAAAGGCGGCCCGAACAAGGTCGGCCCGGATCTCTGGGACATCGTCGACCGCCCCGTCGCCGAGCATGAGGGCTTTGCCTATTCGGCCGGCATGAAGGAGTTTTCCAAGGGCGGCGCCGAGAAGTGGACCTATGACAACCTCAACCACTTCATCACCTCGCCGAAGAAATTCGTGAAGGGCACGGCGATGGGCTTTGCCGGCCTGCCAAAGGACGAGGACCGCGCCAACGTCATCGCCTATCTGCGCACGCTGTCGGATAGTCCGAAGCCGCTGCCGACGCCAGGTGCCGCCGCCGATGCAACGGCGCCGGCCAAGCCGGCCGAGGGTGCCGCTCCGGCCAAGCCGGCTGAAGGTGGAGCTCCCGCCCCTGTGGCGCCGGCACCGGCGCCCGCCAAATAACCGAATTGTCATCTCCATGATCTCAAAAAAGCCGGGTTCAGCCCGGCTTTTTGTTAGGAAAATCGCATATGCGGCGACAAAGCCGCCGCATGGCGGTTTTCACCGGCGTCAAATCATTTAGGATTGCCGGGCATCGCGAAGAGGAGAACGTATGACGGTTGGCCGAACGCTTCTGAGGTCCCTGCTGGCAGCAACCGTTGTGGCTGCCGGGTTGCAAGCAGCAGCCGCGGATGAATGGCACACCACCTCTTCGCTGATCGGCCCCTCCAAATATGGCGAGAGTTTCCAGCGCTACGATTATGTGAATCCGGACGCACCGAAGGGCGGCACCTACAATTCGGTCGTTTCCGGCACGTTCGACAGCTTCAATCCCTATATCGTTCAGGGATCGCCAGCGGCCGGCCTGCAGCCATTTGGCGGCGGCCTGCTCTACGACACGCTCATGGATCAAGCGACTGACGAAGGCAGCGTCAGCCACCCGCTCATCGCCGATGCCTACAAGTACCCGACCGACTATTCCTCGGCCACCTACCGGCTCGACCCACGGGCGAAATGGCATGACGGACAGCCGATCACCACTGACGACGTGATCTGGTCGTTCCAGGTGCTGAAGGCCAACAGCCCGATGTACAGCCGCTATTTCGAAAACGTCACCGACGCCGTCGCTGTCTCGGACCGTGAGGTCGAGTTCCACTTCGACCAGAAGGGCAATCGCGAACTGCCCAAGATCCTCGGCGACCTTGTCGTGCTGCCCAAGCATTGGTGGGAAGGCACCGACGCCAATGGCAAGAAGCGCGACATCACCAAGGGGACGCTGGAGCCGCCGCTGGGCTCGGCTGCATACAAGATCGCCAGCTTCAAGGCGGGGTCGGAAATCGTCTGGCAGCGCGTCCCCGACTATTGGGGCGCCAAGCTGGCTGTGAAGATCGGCCGGGAGAATTTCGACACGCAGCACTTCACCTACATTCTTGACGACAACGCCTCCTGGGAGGCGTTCAAGAAAGGTGGCCTCGACGATATCAAGCCGGAAAACAGCTCGAAGCGCTGGGCGACGTTTTATGATTTCGCGGCGATCAAGGCCGGCGATGTGATCAAGCAGGAGTTCAAGACCACCTCGCCCGAGCCGATGCAGGCTTTCATGCTCAACCAGAGACATAGGCTGTTTGCCGATCGTCTGGTCAGGGCCGCGCTCACCTACCCCTTCGATTTTGAATCGATGAACCGCACGCTGTTCTTCGGTTTCAACACTCGCACCCACAGCTATTTCCAGGGTACGGACCTAGCCTCCAGCGGCTTGCCGCAAGGCAAGGAATTGGAGATCCTGGAGAAGTACCGCGACAAGCTGCCGCCGGAAGTATTCACCCAGGAATTCAAGTTGCCGGTCTACGATTCGCCGCAGGCGGAGCGCAAATATCTGAAGCAGGCGGTCGACCTGTTCGCCCAGGCCGGCTGGGTGATCAAGGGCGGCAAGATGGTCAACGCCAAGACCGACGAGCCATTCAAGTTTGAAATCCTAGGCTCGAATGAAACCGACCAGGTCATTTCCAGCCCCTGGATCGCCAATCTGCGCAAGATCGGCGTCGATGCGACACTGCGCATCGTCGACCCGAGCCAGTACACCAACCGCGTCAGAAATTTCGATTACGACGTCATCACAGGACAGCTCCAACAGTCGGAATCGCCCGGTAACGAGCAGCGCGATTTCTGGAGCTCCAAGGCCGCCGACACACCGGCATCGCGCAATTATTCCGGCATCAAGAACCCGGTCGTTGACGCCCTTGTCGACCGCATCATTTTTGCCACGGATCGCGATGACCTCGTCGCCACCACCCATGCGCTCGATCGCGTGCTGCTGTGGAATTACTATGTGGTGCCGCAATACTATCGCGCCGTTGTGTGGCTTGCTTACTGGAACAAGTTCGGCATCCCGGAAAAGCAGCCCGGCTACCGTGGCGCCGATATCGATTCCTGGTGGATCGATGCGGACAAGGAAAAGGCCCTGGCCGCCAAGTACAAGGGCAGCAATTGATGGCGGGGCTCCCTCGCCGCGATTTCCTGGCCCTCAGTGGCGCCGCGGCCGTTGCTGCGCTGCTGCCGGGCAAGGCTTTCGCCGCCAGCCCAACCGGCGTGAAACTGCATGGACTGTCGGCTTTCGGCGACCTCAAATACAAGCCGGACTTCACTCATTTCGACTATGTCAATGTCGATGCGCCGCAAGGCGGCACCTTCAACTTCCTGCCGCGCACCTGGGGCTCCAACCAGACGCCGCTGACCTTCAACACGCTGAATTCGTTCGTCCCCAAGGGCGATTCGCCTCAGCGCATGGAGATGTGTTTCGATTCACTGATGGTGAGGGCTTTCGACGAGCCTGACGCCGTCTACGGGCTGATCGCAGACGGCGTGACGATTTCCGACGACCGCAACGGTTTCACCTTCTCACTGCGCCCGCAGGCCCGTTTCCATGACGGCACGCCGCTGACGGCTGAGGACGCCGCCTCTACCTTCAAGCTGCTGAAGGACAAGGGCCATCCGGACTATTCGCTGCCGCTTACTCACCTGAACGACGCGATCGCCATTGACGCTCACACGTTGAAGCTTAACTTCTCCGGCAAGCAGACAAGCCGCACCATCCTCAACGTCGTAGCGTTCCCGATCCTGTCGAAGGCTTTCTATACGGCCAACCCGTTCGATTCCTCGCAGATGAACCCGCCGCTGGGGTCAGCCGCGTACAAGGTCGATCGCTGGTCGGCAGGGGCCTGGATCGAATATGAGCGTGTGGCTGATTATTGGGGCAATGACCTGCCGGTCAATCGTGGCCAGAGCAATTTCGGGCGCATCCGGATCGAGTTCTATCAGGACCGCAACGCTTCCTTCGAGGCGTTCAAGAAGGGCGAGATCCTCTACAAGGAGGAAGCCGTCTCTCGCATTTGGGCGACGGGTTATGACTTCCCCGCTTTCATTGCCGGCAAGGTGGTGAAACACGAATTCCCGGCTGAAACCATGCCCTCCATGCAGGCCACCGCCGTCAACCAGCGACGCGAGCAATTCCGCGACCCGCGCGTGCGGCAGGCGATCGGGCTGTGCTTCGACTTCGAATGGACGCGGCGCAATTTCTTTTACGGTTCCTATGAGCGCTCGCAATCCTGCTTCGAGCAATCCGATTTTCGCGCCGAAGGCGTGCCCTCGCCTAGGGAATTGGCTCTCCTCGAACCGCTGCGCGACCAGATTCCCGCCGAGACTTTCGGCGAAGCCGTGACCCAGGCCGTGTCGAACGGCTCCGGCCGTGACCGGCAGATGCTTAGCAAGGCGGCCAAGCTTCTGGCCGAGGCCGGCTGGAAACGGTCCGGTAATTTCGTCGTGAACGACAAGGGCGGTCGGCTGTCGGCAGAGTTTCTTGTCGACGACGAGGTCTTCGAACAGGTTTACTCGCCCTGGATCGAAAACATGAAGGCGGTCGGCATCGACGCCTCAATCCGGCTGGTCGATGCGGCGCAGTATCAGTTGCGGCAGAATTTGTTCGATTACGATCTTATCTCGGTTGCGGCCCGGTTTCCGGCGACACCGACCCGCGACGACCTCGAAACGTTTTTCCACTCGCGAACCGCTACCCTGTCGGGCACACGCAATCTGCCGGGAACGTCGAGCCCGGCCATCGACGCCCTCGTTGACGCCGCAGGTGCCGCCGAGGATCGCGAAAGCCTGACAATTGCCATGCGCGCGCTCGACCGGGTCTTGCGTGCACGGAGGGATTGGATTCCAAGTTGGTTCCTGGCGAATCATCGAAGCGCCTATTGGGACATGTTCGGTTTTCCCGAGCGGAAACCCGATTTCGACTTCCCGGTCGAAGCGCTGTGGTGGGTCGACAAGGGCAAGGCGGCAAAAATTGGCAAAGGGTAGGCTGTTGCGCGGCACTTTACCCTCCCCCTCGTGGGGAGGGTCGGTGAGCACTTCGTGCGCAGCACGAATGGCGAACCGGGGTGGCGGTGTGACGGCGTACGCCGGATCGAGACTACCCCCACCCCGCTCCGCTTCGCGGATCGACCCTCCCCACAAGGGGGAGGGTGAAAGCTGATGGGCGCCTACATACTGCGCCGTATCCTGCTGATGATACCGACCCTGTTCGGCATCATGGCGGTTGCTTTCGTCGTCACTCAATTCGCACCGGGTGGACCGGTCGAGCAGGTCATTGCCAGCCTGACCAACCAGGGCGGCAACGATCGGCTCGGCAGTGGCGGCGGCGATGCAGGAGGTGGCGGCAATTTCGATGTGGCCGGCGATGTCGGTTCGAAGTACCGCGGCGCGCAAGGGCTCGATCCTGAATTCATCAAGAAGCTGGAAAAGCAGTTCGGCTTCGACAAACCGCCTCTCGAACGCTTCGGCATGATGCTGTGGAACTACGCGCGCTTCGATTTCGGCGACAGCTATTTCCGTGACATTTCGGTACTCAACCTGATCCTGGAGAAGATGCCGGTTTCAATCTCGCTCGGGCTGTGGATCACGCTGCTCTCCTATCTGATTTCGATTCCCCTTGGCATCCGCAAAGCGGTCAAGGACGGCTCCGCCTTCGACATCTGGACCAGCGGCGTGATCATCGTCGGCTATGCCATACCGGCCTTCCTGTTCGGCATATTGCTGATGGTGCTTTTCGCCGGCGGCTCGTTCTGGGACTGGTTCCCACTGCGCGGCATCGTCTCCGACAATTGGGACCAATTGTCGTGGCCTGACAAGATCGTCGATTATTTCTGGCACATGACCTTGCCGCTGACGGCGCTGGTGCTGTCGGCCTTCGCGACGACGACGCTGCTGACCAAGAACTCCTTCCTGGAAGAGATACGCAAACAGTATGTGGTGACGGCCCGTGCCAAGGGCCTGTCGGAGCGGCGGGTGCTTTACGGACATGTGTTCCGCAACGCAATGCTGATCGTCATTGCCGGCTTTCCAGCGGCCTTCATCTCGGCCTTCTTCACCGGCTCGCTTTTGATCGAGAACATCTTTTCCCTCGACGGTCTCGGGCTGCTCGGTTTCAGGTCCGTGTTGGCGCGCGACTATCCGGTCGTGTTCGCCAACCTCTATATATTTTCGCTGCTTGGCCTGTTCGTGACGCTGTTGTCCGA
Source organism: Mesorhizobium sp. M1078 (assembly GCF_040318615.1). Lineage (NCBI taxonomy): Bacteria > Pseudomonadati > Pseudomonadota > Alphaproteobacteria > Hyphomicrobiales > Phyllobacteriaceae > Mesorhizobium > Mesorhizobium sp. M1078. Next base: position 4,604 of record NZ_JAMYMP010000011.1, on the reverse strand, counting down.
CCTGATCTACACATGGGTCGATCCGCGCATCGATTTCGAGCGGAGAGACGTCTGATGACGCAGGCTGCAGCCGAGATCACACCGACAAGGATCGCCCGCCCCTGGCTGTCGCCGCTCAACAAGCGGCGCTGGCAGAACTTCAAGGCCAACAGGCGCGGCTACTGGTCGTTGTGGATATTCCTCGCTCTGTTCGTGCTGTCGCTGTTTGCCGAACTGATCGCCAACGACAGACCGATCGTCGCCTACTACAAAGGCGAGATCCTGTTCCCGGTGGCGGTTGCCTACCCCGAGGAAAAATTCGGCGGCTTCTACGCCGTCACCGACTATCGCGACCCGGTCATCCGCGACGAGATCAACGCCAATGGCTGGATGATCTGGCCGCCAATCCGCTATTCCTACCGCACCGTCAACAATGCGATCCCCGACGCCGCTCCCGCAAAACCGTCATGGGAATACGACGCGCAGAGGCGATGCAGCCAATATCCGCAAGGCGCTGCCGATCCTGACTGCATTGTCGGCAACTGGAACTGGCTGGGTACCGATGACCAGGCGCGCGACGTGCTGGCGCGCATCATCTACGGGTTCAGGATTTCCGTGCTGTTCGGGTTGATCCTGACCGCGGGTTCGTCGGTTATCGGCGTCGCCGCCGGCGCGCTGCAAGGGTATTTCGGCGGCTGGACCGACCTTCTCTTTCAACGCTTCATAGAAATCTGGTCGGCGATACCGCTGCTGTATCTGCTGCTGATCGTCGCCGCCATCCTGCCGCCGGGCTTCTTCATCCTGCTCGGGCTGATGCTGCTCTTCTCCTGGACGTCGCTTGTCAGCGTGGTGCGCGCCGAATTCCTGCGCGCGCGCAACTTCGAATATGTCAACGCGGCCCGCGCGCTTGGTGTGTCCAACCGCACCATCATGCTGCGCCATCTTCTGCCCAATGCCATGGTGGCGACGCTGACCTTCATGCCTTTTCTGGTCAGCGCCTCGATCTCGACACTGACCTCGCTCGACTATCTCGGCTTCGGCCTGCCGCCCGGCACCGCGTCGCTCGGCGAACTGCTAAAACAGGCGCAGAGTAACCTCAATGCCCCCTGGCTCGGTATATCGGGCTTCATCGTCATCTCGCTGATGCTGTCGCTGTTGGTGTTCATCGGTGAAGCAACGCGCGATGCTTTCGACCCGCGCAAGGCGTTCCGATGAGCAGCGAACTCCTGCTCTCCGTCCGCGATCTCAGCGTTGCCTTCACCCAAGGCGGCAACGAGTCGACCGCCGTCGACCACATCTCCTTCGATCTCGCCAAGGGCGAGACGGTGGCGCTTGTGGGCGAATCCGGTTCCGGCAAATCGGTCTCGGCGCTGTCGGTGCTGAAGCTTCTGCCCTACCCGACGGCCAGCCATCCCTCGGGCAAGATCCTGTTCCAGGGCGCCGACCTTTTGGCGATGAACGAAAAGCAGTTGCGCAGCGTGCGCGGCAACAAGATCACCATGGTCTTCCAGGAGCCGATGACCTCGCTCAATCCGCTGCACACGATCGAGCAGCAGATCGTCGAGATCCTGGCGCTGCATCAGGGCATGGGCGACCGCCAGGCCAAGGCGCGCACGCTGGCGCTGCTCAACGAGGTCGGCATTCGCGAACCGGAAAAGCGGCTCGACGCCTATCCGCACCAGCTGTCCGGCGGCCAACGCCAGCGCGTCATGATCGCCATGGCGCTGGCCAACGAGCCTGAACTGCTGATCGCCGACGAGCCGACGACGGCGCTCGACGTCACTGTCCAGGCGCAGATCCTCGAATTGCTGGCGGGGCTGAAGAGCCGCAAGGGCATGTCGATGCTGTTCATCACCCATGATCTCGGCATTGTCAGAAAGATCGCCGACCGCGTCTGCGTGATGACCAAAGGCAAGATCGTCGAGACCGGGCCGACCAGGGACATCTTCGCCAACCCGCAGCACGCTTATACCAAGCACCTCCTGGCCGCCGAGCCGAAGGGCAAGCCGCCGGCCGCCAACGACGCCGCCAAGCCGGTTATGACCGGCAAGGACATCAAGGTTTGGTTCCCGATCAAAAAGGGTTTCTTTCGCACCACCGTCGACAATGTGAAGGCAGTTGACGGCATCGACGTCACCGTACGCGCCGGCCAGACGCTAGGCGTCGTCGGCGAATCCGGCTCCGGCAAGACGACGCTCGGGCTGGCGCTGGCGCGGATGATCTCATCGACCGGCACCATCCAGTTCAATGGCAGCGACATCAACCAGCTTTCCTTCAACGCCATGCGGCCGCTGCGCCGCGAGTTGCAGATCGTTTTCCAGGACCCGTTCGGCTCGCTCAGCCCGCGCATGTCGGTCTCGGAGATCATCGAGGAAGGCTTGAAGATCCACGAGCCGAAGCTGTCGCCCGACCAACGCGACGACAAGGTCGTCGCCGTGCTGAAGGAGGTCGGGCTCGATCCGGCGACCAGGAACCGCTATCCGCATGAATTCTCCGGCGGCCAGCGCCAGCGCGTCGCCATTGCGCGCGCCATGGTGCTCAATCCGCGCTTCGTCATGCTGGACGAACCGACCTCGGCGCTCGACATGAGCGTGCAGGCACAGGTGGTCGACCTCTTGCGCAATCTGCAGGCCAAGCACGACCTTGCCTATCTGTTCATCAGCCACGATCTGAAAGTCATTCGCGCCCTTGCCAATGACGTCATCGTCATGCGCAATGGCAAGATCGTCGAAGCCGGCCCTTCCGAACAGATTTTCGAACGGCCGCAGACCGACTATACCAAGGCGCTGATCTCGGCCGCGTTCAAGATCGAGACGGCGCCGGTCGGCATCGTCAGCGAATAACAGGGAATAGAATCCGCAAATGGAAAAAGGCAAAATCCTGCTTGCCGTCACCGGCTTTCATCCGCAGCGCTGGCGCGAGCTGCTGTCGGCCGAGCGCGAAGTGGTGCTGGAGCCGGACGGCGCTTCGGATCCGTCGATCACCTATGCGGTGGTGTGGAAGCAGAAGCCGAACCTACTGAAATTGCTGCCCAATCTGCGCGCAATCTTCTCGATCGGCGCCGGCGTCGACCACATCTTCGCCGATCCCGGCCTGCCCGATGTGCCGATCGTCAAAGTGGTCGCCGAGAACCTGACGCAGTACATGACCGAATATGTCGTCTGGCGCGTGCTCGACCATCACCGCCAGGGCATGCTCTATCGTGCGCAGCAGCCGAAGAAGACCTGGCACGAACCGCCGCAGCGGCCGGCCGGTGACATCTCGGTCGGCATTATGGGGCTCGGCAATCTCGGCCGCGCGGCGGCATCGGTGCTGTTGTCGCTCGGCTTTGCCGTCAATGGCTGGTCGCGGAGCGACAAGGCCATGAAAGGCGTTGCGACCTATGCCGGAGAGGCCGGGCTGATCCCCTTCCTCAACGCCACCGACATCCTGGTGGTGCTGTTGCCGCTGACGCCGGACACGCACGGCATCATCAATTACGGCGTGCTGAAGGAATTGCGCAAGCGAAACGGCCTCGGCGGCTCGGTGCTGATCAATGCCGGGCGCGGCCGGCTGCAGAAGGACGCCGACATCTTGCGAGCGCTGGACGACGGCACGCTGAAGGAGGCGAGCCTCGACGTGTTCGAGGTCGAGCCGCTGCCGAAGACCAGTCCGCTTTGGAGTCACCCGAAAGTGTTCGTGACGCCGCACGCGGCGGCGACCTCCGACCCTGTCCACCTGGCGCCGAGCATGTTGCGGCAGATGGATGCCTTCGAGCGCGGCGAAAAGCTTGATAACGTGGTCGACCGCAAGGCGGGGTACTGAGGAAGTTCAGGTTCAGCTCGGCAGGGTGAACTTCTTCTGTTTGTTGGGCTTGCCGCAGTCGCGGCGGACGATCGAGCGGTTCATGGCGTAGATCTTGCCACTTGCCAGATCAGTATCGCGCTTGCTTTTGGAGCGCATATCCGGCGTGAACGGGCCGAAGCCCATCGCCGGATTGGAGAAGCTCGGCTTGGCGTCCGTCGACAGACGGTATTGCTGCGCCAGTTCGTTGCGCTGCGCCAGCAACTGGTCGCAAGGCACGTTGTCATATTGCAGCGACGATTGCACGTCCTGGTCCTGCCGCTCCGACATCGAGCTGCTGCAGCCGGTCATTGCCAGGCAAGACACCAAGACCATCATGTTCCAGCGCATGTGTTCCTCCTCAATGGCAAACCGAGCGGACCTTCTCTCCGCTGGCATCCTATCTGATGCCGCGCCGTCGCAAAAATCCTATTCACATTTTCGAACAGGACGAGATATCAGTTAGACGAAGGCCAGCGGGACAGCACCCCCCTCTGGCCTGCCGGCCATCTCCCCCGCAAGGAGGGAGATTGGACGTCACACTGGCTTTCGCAATCTCCAGCGTTGCAGGACGAGCGGGTAGTGTGCTGAGAGTTCTGCAAATTCGCTGAGAGGGGGCGGTCATGGCAGGCTGGTGATTGTTCACGTCACCTGATTCCCGCGAAGGAACGCCACCATGACCAAGACTGAAGTTAGACCGCCAGCGCTGCCGTCAAAGACATTTTGCTTTCGAACCCGGATGGATTGCACGAAGTGCTCCGTGCGGTGATGCAGGAGGTGCTTGAGGCCGAGATGGACGAGGC